>CALJUI010000168.1 GCA_937975735.1 uncultured Rubrivivax sp. | reverse complement strand
CCAGCCGCCAGATCTGGGACCGGCTGCAGAAGGAGCTGCAGAGCAACGTCGCGCTTCGTGCGAAGGAGTCGGGCGAGGACGGCGTGTTCGAGGTCTCGGGCCGCGGCGAGCTGCACCTGACGATCCTGCTCGAGAACATGCGCCGCGAGGGCTACGAGCTCGCGGTCAGCAAGCCGCGCGTGGTCTTCCGCGACATCGACGGCCAGCGCTGCGAGCCGATCGAACTGCTGACTGTCGACGTCGAGGACCAGCACCAGGGCGGCGTGATGCAGGCGCTGGGCGAGCGCAAGGGCGAACTGGTCAACATGGAGACCGACGGCCGGGGCCGGGTGCGGCTCGAGTACCGCATCCCGGCGCGCGGGCTGATCGGTTTCTCCAACGAGTTCATGAACCTGACCCGCGGCACCGGCCTGATCAGCAACATCTTCGACGGCTACGAGCCTTACCGCGGCGAGATCGAGGGCCGCAAGAACGGCGTGCTGATCAGCATGGACGATGGCGAGATCTTCACCTACGCGCTGGGCAAGCTCGACGACCGCGGCCGCATGTTCGTGCGGGCCGGCGACCCGGTCTACGAGGGCATGATCGTCGGCATCCACAGCCGCGACAACGACCTCGTCGTCAACGCGACGCGGATGAAGCAGCTGACCAACTTCCGCGTCAGCGGCAAGGAGGACGCGATCAAGATCACGCCGCCGATCGACCTGACGCTGGAGTACGCGGTCGAGTTCATCGACGACGACGAACTGGTCGAGATCACGCCCAAGAGCATCCGCGTGCGCAAGCGCTGGTTGAAGGAGCACGACCGCAAGCGGATGTCGCGCGAAGCGGCTTGATGGCCCACCCCCGCAGCGGCTTCGCCGCCTCCCCCTCGAGGGGGCGCGACCGACGGGTCGGCGGAGCCGGACCCGTGGTCGCTGCTTGAATTCGTGGCATTGGAAATGACCCACCGTCGCGCGGTGCTCGTGATGGTCGTCGTGACGCTGCTGTGGAGCATCGCCGGCGTCGTGACGCGCCATCTGGAGTCGGCGCGCAGCTTCGAGGTGACGTTCTGGCGCAGCGCCTTCAACGCATTGGCGCTGCTGGTCCTGCTGTCGTGGCGGCGCGGCCCGGGGCCGCTGTGGCAGTCGCTGCGCGATGCCGACCGCCCGCTGTGGCTGTCGGGCCTGTGCTGGTGCGTGATGTTCACCGCCTTCATGGTCGCGATCACGCTGACGACGGTGGCCAACGTGCTGGTGACGATGGCGCTCGCGCCGCTTTTCACCGCACTGGCGGCGCGCACCGTGCTCGGTCATCGGCTCCCCGGCCGGACCTGGGGCGCGATCGTGCTGGCGGGCATCGGCATCGGGTGGATGTTCGGCCAGCAGACGCGTGGCGGTGATCTCGCGCATTGGCTCGGCACGGCGGTGGCGCTGGCGGTGCCGGTGGCAGCAGCCTTCAACTGGACATTGCTGCAGCAGGCGCGCAGCCGCGGCGAAGCGGGCGCGGACCTGATGCCGGCGGTGCTGATCGGTGCGCTGCTGTCGGCCGCGCTGACGCTGCCGCTGGCGCTGCCGTTCGACGCGTCGGCACGCGACGTGGGGCTGCTGGCCCTGCTCGGCACCGTGCAGCTGGCGATCCCCTGCCTGCTCGCGGTCGGTGTGGCGCGCGTGCTGAGCGCGCCGGAAGCCTCGCTGCTCAGCCTGCTCGAGGTGGTCTTCGGTGTCGCCTGGGCCTGGCTGGGCGCCGGCGAGCAGCCCGCACTGGCGGTGCTGGCCGGCGGTGGCCTCGTGCTGGCGGCGCTGGCGGGCAACGAACTGCTCGGCATCAAGGACGCCCGCCGGCTAGGGTGAGCCCGGGTCGGCGCGATCCGAAATGGCGCCTAGCATGGCCCGAGCCCCCGAGGAGCTGTCCTTCATGCACCAACTGTCCGGCCTCGACGCCACCTTCCTTTACCTCGAGACGCCAGAGATGCCGATGCACGTCGGCGCGCTGCACCTGTTCGAGCTGCCCGCGAAGTCGCGCGGCAAGTTCGTCGTCGCGTTGCGCAAGCACATCGCGTCGCGCCTGCCGGCGGCGCCCGTGCTGCGCCGGCGACTGTGGTGGATGCCGCTGAACCTCGCCAATCCCGCCTGGGTCGACGCCGACCCCGACCTGCGCGAGCACATCGTCGAGATCAAGCTGCCCAAGGGCGCCGGCCAGCCGGCGCTGGAGGCCGCGGTGGCCTCGCTGCACTGCGTCCTGCTGCCGCGCGACCGGCCGCTGTGGAAGATGCATGTCTTCGAAGGGCTGGCGCCGGGGCCCGACGGGCAACGCCGGATCGCGCTGTACACGCAGCTGCATCACGCCGCGGTCGACGGCCAGGCGGCGGTCGCGCTGGCCAACGCCATCCTCGACCTGAGCCCCGAGCCCCAGCGCGCGGTGCAGCGGCTGCCCAAGGGCGAACGCACCTTCCGCCTGGACATGTCGCAGATGCTGCGCGGAGCGCTTGGCGCGCAGGCGCAGAAGGTCGCGCAGATCGTGCGCGAGTTGCCGTCGACGGTCGGCACGCTGAAGGGTGCGGCATTGGTGGCGGCATCGCGCACACGGCGGCTGGGCGGCGGCAAGGGCGTGTCGAACCTGACGCTGGCGCCGGCAACCCCGCTGAACATGTCGGTGACCGCCGAACGCGCCTTCGCCACCGTGACGCTGCCGCTGGCCGAGGTCAAGGCGCTCGGCCGTGCCCACGACGCCACGATCAACGACATGGTGCTGATGCTGTGCAGCAGTGCGCTGCGGCGCTTCTACGCCAAGCGCCGCGCGCTGCCGAAGAAGTCGATGATCGCGGCGGTGCCGATCTCGCTGCGCGAGAAGGGCGACACCGACCCCGACAACCAGGCCTCGATGAGCCTGGTCAGCCTGGGTACCCACCTCGCGGACCCGGCCAAGCGCCTGGCGCACGTCAAGGCGGCGACGAAGGCGATGAAGACGACGATGGGCAGCGTGAAGAGCGTGCTGCCGACCGACTTCCCGTCGCTCGGCGTGCCCTGGCTGATCGAGGCCGCGACGGCGCTGTACGGCAAGGCCAAGGTGGCCGACCGCATCCCGCAGGTCGCCAACCTCGTGATCTCCAACGTGCCCGGGCCGCCGGTGCCCCTGTACATGGCCGGCGCGAAGATGCTGACCAACTACCCGACCTCGATCGTCGTGCACGGCCTGGGCCTGAACATCACGGTGCAGAGCTACGACCAGTCGCTCGACTTCGGGCTGATGGCCGACGCGCGCGCGATGCCCGACGTGAAGGACCTGGCCAATGCGATCGAGATCGCGCTCGACGACCTGCGACTGCTGCCCACCGACGACGAGGCGCAGGACGACAAGGCCAGCGTGATCGGCCTCGCGCGCAAGGGGATCAGCGGTGCGGTCGGCGCGGCCAGCGGCGCGGCTTCGCGCGTCGCGCAGGACGTCGTCAGCAGCGCGGTGCGCCAGGCTGTCGCCCAGGTGACAGGTCGACCCCGGGCCAAACCCGCCAAACGCGCAGCGAAGCGCCGATAAGATCGGCCCTGCATGGCTTCCCCGAACCGGCGACCCCTCCGCCCCGAACCCGACGACACTCCGTCCCTGTCACCGCCCGGCCCCTGGCTGATGATGCTCGAGGCCCGTGCGCCGTGGGAGTTCGCCTCGCTGCTCGCCGCGTCGCCCTGGCTCGCCAGCCTGCCCGTCGGCGACGGTCACCCCGTCGTCGTCTACCCCGGCCTCGGCGCGTCGGACATGACCACCGCCACGCTGCGCCGCTTCCTGCGCGACCGCGGCTACACGGCGCATGCCTGGAAGCAGGGCTTCAACTTCGGCCCGCGGCACGGGGTGCTCGACGGTTGCCGCGAGCAGCTGGCACAGGTCTGGCGCCGGCATCGCGAGCCGATCAGCCTGGTGGGCTGGAGCCTGGGCGGCATCTACGCCCGCGAGCTGGCCAAGGAGCAGCCCGACCGGGTGCGCAGCGTGATCACGCTGGGCACGCCTTTCGCGGGGCATCCGCGGGCGACCAACGCCTGGCGTTTTTACGAGATGGTCAGCGGCCAACGCGTGCACGACCCCGAGCTGACCAAGGGCCTGGCCGATCCGCCGCCGGTGCCCACGACCTCGATCTACAGCCGCACCGACGGCGTGGTGGCCTGGCAGTGCAGCCTGAACCCGGCGTCGCCGATCGCCGAGAACATCGAGGTGCACGCCAGCCACGTCGGCATGGGCATGAATCCGCTGGCGCTTTACGTCATCGCGGACCGTCTCGCCCAGCCGGCGGGCCAGTGGCGCAAGTTCGACCCGCACGGCGCGCGGCGCTGGTTCTTCCGCGTCACGCACCACGCCCCGCTGCGCGCGGCGTCGCCCTGATGCGGCTGGCCGCCAACGGACTGTCGATCGAGGTCGACGACGCCGGGCCGCCCGACGGCGAGCCGCTGCTGCTGATCATGGGCCTGGGCATGCAGTTGACGGCCTGGCCTCCGGAGCTGGTCGATGCGCTGGTCGCACGCGGCTTCCGCGTGATCAGGATGGACAACCGCGATGCCGGCCTGAGCGAGGGCTTCGACCAGCGCGGTGTGCCGAACCTCGCGGTCGGCGCACTGCGCTACTTCCTGCGGCTGTCTGTGCCCAGCGTCTATACGCTGGCCGACATGGCCGCCGATGCGCTCGGGGTGCTCGACGCGCTGGGCATCGCCCGCGCGCATGTCTGCGGGGCGTCGATGGGCGGGATGATCGCCCAGCACCTGGCGGCGCGGCACCCGGAGCGGGTGCTGAGCCTGACGCTGCTGATGACGAGTTCGGGCTCGCGCCGGCTGCCGCAGCCGCGCGCGCATGTCCGTCGGGCGCTGCTCAAGCGCCCGTCCGGGGCGCGGCCGGAGGATGTCGTCGCGCACCTGGAGCGGCTGTTCCACCTGATCGGCAGCCCGGACTTCCGACCGGATCCCGAGGTCTTCCGCGCCCGCCTGAAGGCGTCGGTGGCGCGGTCCTGGCGACCCGCCGGCACGGCGCGCCAGCTCACCGCGGTGGCGGCCGACGGCGACCGCACGCCGATGCTGTCGCGCATCCGCGCGCCGACCCTGGTGCTGCACGGACGCGCCGACCCGCTGATCCCGGCGCCGGCGGCACACGATCTGGCCACGCACATTGCCGGCGCGCAGGTCGAACTGATCGACGGCATGGGCCACGACCTGCCGCTGCCGCTGCTGCCGCGGCTGGCGGCGTCGATCGCCACGAACGCCCGGCGCGCGATGGCTCCGGCACAATGACAGGCATGTCCGCCGACCCGAAGGCGTGGCGCCTGTCCGTGGCTCCGATGATGGACTGGACCGACCGCCACTGCCGCAGCTTCCATCGCCTGATCACGCGTCGAACACGGCTCTACACCGAAATGGTGACGACCGGTGCGCTGCGCCATGGCGACGTGCCCCGGCACCTGGACTTCGACCCGGCCGAGCAGCCGGTGGCGCTGCAGATCGGCGGCAGCGAGCCGGACGAACTCGCGCACGCGGCGCGGCTGGCCGAGCGCTGGGGCTATGCCGAGGTCAACCTGAACTGCGGCTGCCCGAGCGAGCGTGTCCAGCGCGGCGCCTTCGGCGCCTGCCTGATGGCCGAGGCGCCGCTGGTGGCCGACGGCGTGAAGGCGATGCGCGACGCGGTGACTTTGCCGGTCACGGTCAAGCACCGCATCGGCATCGACCGCGAGGAGCGCTACGACTTCGTGCGCGACTTCGTCGGCACGGTGGCCGAGGCCGGTTGCGAGGTCTTCATCGTGCACGCGCGCAACGCCTGGCTGCAGGGCCTGTCGCCGAAGCAGAACCGCGAGGTGCCGCCGCTGCGCCACGCCCTCGTGCACCGGCTCAAGCAGGACTTCCCCACGCTGACGATCGTGATCAACGGCGGCATCGCCGGCGACGACGCGATTGCCGGGCACTTGCAGGCGGTCGACGGCGTGATGATCGGCCGCGACGCCTATCACCACCCCTGGGGCATGGCGAGTTGGGACACGCGCTTCTTCGGCGACGCGGGCCCGGCCCCCGAGCGAGAGGCGGTCGAGGCGTCGATGGTGGCCTACATGAGCCGGATGGCCGCCGCCGGGCAGCCCTGGCACGCCGCGGCGCGGCACATGATGGGTCTGTGGAACGGCGAGCCCGGCGCGCGACGCTGGCGCCAGATCTGGTCCGACCACCGGCTCAAGTCGCGCCCGCCTGCCGAGGTGGCTCGGCTGGCGACCGACGCGCGCCGGCAGCGCGGGCGGTCCAGCGAACTGGCGATGGCCGCCTGAGGCTTCGGCAATGGCCAAGGCGCCCAAGACCAGCGCCCACGACGGCAATGTCGACGACTTCATCGCCGGCGTCGCCGACGCCGGCCGGCGGGCCGACGCGGCGGTGCTGGTGGAGATGATGCGCGAGGCCACTGGGTCGCCGCCCCGCCTGTGGGGCGCATCGATCGTCGGCTTCGGCGCCTACCGCACCCGAGGAGCCGACGGACGAGACGCGCAGTGGCCGCTGGTGGGCTTCTCGCCGCGCAAGACGGAACTGGTGCTCTACATCATGCCGGGCTTCGAGCAGGAGGCGCAGCGCCTGCGACGACTGGGCAAGCACCGACTGGGCAAGTCCTGCCTGTATCTGAAGCGGCTCGAGGGGGTCGATCTCGAGGTGCTGCGCGAACTCATCGACGGATCGGTCCGGTTGATGCGCGAACGCCACCCGACCGTCGACGATCGGGATTGAGCAGCAAAACGCCCGAGGCGCGACAAGCGGCTCGGGCGCGGTGGCGGGCGCAGCAGCTCAGAATTGCAGATAGGTATTCGTTCGGTACACGCCCCGGGGCGGCGTCGGCGCGATCGTGATGCGCGTGCGCGGCGTGATGATCGCCGGCTCGTCGGCGCTCCAGCGCGCCTTCATGCGGGTCCCCACCGCCGCGCGAGGGGCCGGGGCTACCGCGTGCTGGGCGACGAACTTCTGCGCCAGTGCAGGCGTCGCGAAGTAGCGGACGCGACGGGGACTGACCTTGGCGCGGTGCAGACGCCCGGCGGCGACAAGGGCTTCAGCGGCACGACGCACCATTTCCGGGGAATACCCGGTGATTTCGCTGGCGGAAAACCCGCCGGCATTTTCGGAAACTTTAACGAGCGTCGTGTGGAGGGTGGTATTCAGTTTGTTTGCAGGCATTCCAAGATTCTATCACGGATTCAGTATGAAAGCCAATTCCTACCGTTTGATTAGCCCTTTGGCATAGGGTAATCCCGAATCGGCCAGACGGCCAGCAGCAGCCCCGCCAAGGCCAGCGCGAAGGCCAGCGCGTGGCCGGCCCCGAAGGGCTCGCCCAGCCACAACACGCCGACGGCGGCCGCGCCCACGGGCAGCAGCACGGTGAACACGCCGGCACGCGGTGCCGGCACGAGCCGCAGGCCCTGCATCCACAGCCAGACGCTCCACATGCTGGCCGCCAGCGCGTAGAAGACCAGCAGGGCCCAGAGATCGACGTCGACGGCGGCGAAGTCGAACTGCGTTGCCTGCCAGGCGCCGAACGGCGTCACCAGCGCCAGGCCCCAGAGGTTGATCAGCGCACTGATCCGCCGGGGCGATAGGTTCGCCGTCAGCCGCTTGCCGATCACCACGTAGCTCGCCTCGCAGAACACCGCGGCAACGAGCAGCGCATAGCCGAGGGGCACGCCCGGCCCGGCCTCCTCGCCGCGGGTGCGCAGGAAGGCCAGCAAAGCGATCGCCAGCGCTGCGCAGGCGATCGCGCCCCAGTTCCGCAGGCCGATCCGTTCGCGCAGCACAGCCCAGGACAGGAGCGCTACCGCCGCCGGCAGGGCCGCCATCGTCACGCCCGCCGCCAGCGCCGACGTCAACTTGACGCCGTAGAGCATGCAGATCGAGAACAGGAAGTTGCCGAGGAAGCTCTCCCAGAAGAGCAGCCGGCGATCGTGACCGTTCAGCGCCGGCTCGCCGGGCCTTCGCCGGACCCAGTGGATCATTGCGAGCGCGGCGATGCCGAAGCGCAGCCAAGCGAGCAGCAGCACCGGGAAGGCGATGACGAGCAGGCGCGACAAGCCGACATAGCTGCCGACCAGCAGCATCGACGCCGCCAGGCTCGCGTAGGCGAGCGCGGGCGGCGGCGTCACACAGCGGCGCGGAAGGATTCGGCCAGGATGCCGAGCGCCTCGTCGAACAGCGCGTCGGTGATGGTCAGCGGGAACAGGAAGCGCAGCACGTTGCCGTTGACGCCGCACGACAGCAGGACCAGCCCGCGCTGCAGCGCCTGCGCCTGCACCTTCTTCGTGAAGTCGGCGTCCGGCACGGCGGTGCCGGCCTTGTTCAACTCGACCGCGACCATCGCACCCAGTCCGCGCACGTCGGCGATCTGCGGCACCTCGCTCTTCAGCGCCGTCAGCGCCTTCTTCAGCTTGTCACCGAGTGCGGCACCGCGCGCCGGCAGCTTCTCCTCGGCCATGATGTCGATCACCGCGTGCGCGGCGGCCACCGCCATCGGATTGCCGGCGTAGGTGCCGCCCAGACCGCCCGGGGCCGGCGCGTCCATCACGTCGGCGCGGCCGGTGACCGCCGACAGCGGCATGCCCGCGGCGAGCGACTTGGCGCTGACCAGGATGTCCGGCAGCACGCCGAACTGCTCCATCGCGAACATCGTGCCGGTGCGGCCGAAGCCGGTCTGCACCTCGTCGGCGATCATCAGGATGCCGTGCTCGTCGCACAGTGCCCGCAGCCACTTGACCGCTTCGGCCTGGATCACGTTGAAGCCGCCTTCGCCCTGCACCGGCTCGAAGATGATCGCGGCCACGCGCGACGGCTCGATGTCGGCCTTGAAGATGTGCTGCACCGCCTTCTTTGTCTCGTCCAGACTCGCGCAGTGGCAGGGGAAGGGGGCGTGGTAGATCTCCGGCGGGAAGGGACCGAAACCAAGCTTGTAGGGGGCCACCTTGCCGGTCATCGCGACGGCGAACATGCTGCGGCCGTGAAAGGCGCCGCTGAAGGCGATCACGCCCGAGCGCTTGGTCGCTGCGCGGGCGATCTTGATCGCGTTCTCGATCGCCTCGGCGCCGGTCGAGAAGAAGGCGGTCTTCTTGGCGTGGCTGCCCGGCGTCAGGTCGTTGAGCTTCTCGGCCAGCGCGATGTAGCTCTCGTAGGGCGCGACCTGGTAGCAGGTGTGGGTGAAGCGATCGAGCTGCGCGGCCAACGCGGCCTTGACCTTCGGGTGGCCGTGGCCGACGTTCATCACCGCGATGCCGCCGGCGAAGTCGATGAAGCGCCGGCCTTCGACGTCCCACATCTCGGCGCCTTCGGCGCGCTCGAAGAAGTGCGGCAGCAGCACGCCGACGCCACGCGGCGTCGCCGCCGCCTTGCGGGCCTGGATCTGTTCGTTGCGGGCGTGTTTCATGGCTTCTCTCCTTGGTCCGGCTCGATGCGCAGCCAGGTGGTCTTCAGTTCGGTGTACTTGTCGAAGGCATGCAGCGACTTGTCTCGTCCGTTGCCGCTTTGCTTGTAGCCGCCGAAGGGCACCGTGATGTCGTCCTCATCGTAGCTGTTGACGTGCACGGTGCCGGCGCGCAGCGCGCGCGCGACGCGGTGCGCCCGGTTCACGTTATCGCTCCAGACGCTGGCCTGCAAGCCGTACGGACTGGCGTTGGCCAGCGCGACCGCCTCGGCCTCGGTCTTGAAGCGGATCACGCTGAGCACCGGCCCGAAGATCTCCTCGCGGGCGATCGTCATGCCGTTGGCGACCTGGTCGAAGACGGTGGGCTCGACGTAGTAGCCGCCCGACGCCTGAAGCACCTGGCGGCCTCCGGCGGCGCAGCGCGCGCCTTCGGCCCGACCGGCCTCGATGTAGCCGAGCACCGTGCGCAACTGCGTCTCGTCGACGATTGCGCCCATCACGGTGGCGGCATCGAGCGGGTCGCCCGGCGCGTACTTCGGTGCTTCGGCGGCGACGACCTCGACGAACTGGTCGGCGATGCGCTCGTGTACGAGCACGCGCGACGGCGCGTTGCAGCTCTCGCCCTGGTTGAAGAACATGCTGCCGGCCACGGTGCGCGCAGCGCGCTTGACGTTGGCGAAGTCGTCGAACACGACGAAGGCCGACTTGCCGCCGAGCTCGTTGTAGACCCGCTTCAGGTTGCTGCGGCCGGCGTAGTCGAGCATGCGGCGCCCGGTGCGCGTGCTGCCGGTGAAGCCGATCGCGTCGACCTCCATGTGCAGCGCCAGCGCCTCGCCGGCCTCCTGGCCGTAGCCGGGCACGACGTTGAACACGCCAGGCGGCACGCCGGCCTCGATCGCGAGCTCGGCCAGGCGCAACGCGGTGAACGGGCTCTTCTCGCTCGGCTTGAGCACGATCGAGTTGCCGGTCGCCAGCGCCGGCCCGAGCTTCCACGCCGCCATGATCATCGGGTAGTTCCAGGGCACGATGACGCCGATCACCCCCATCGGCTCGCGGGTGATCAGCGCCAGCGCGTTGGCCCCGGTCGGTGCGATCTCGTCGTAAACCTTGTCGATGGCCTCGGCATACCAGGCGATCGTGCGCGCCGTCGCCGGCACGTCGACCGACAGCGAGTACTGGATCGGCTTGCCCATGTCCAGGGTCTCGAGCAGCGCCAGCTCGTCGCGTGCGGCGAGGATCTTGTCGGCGAAGCGCTGCAGGATCTTCTTGCGGGCTGCCGGTGGCTTGGCCGACCAGCGCCCGTCGTCGAAGGCCGCGCGCGCGGCCTTCACCGCGGCATCGACGTCGGCGGCCTGGCCGCGCGCCACCGCCGCCAGCCGGCGGCCGTCGACCGGCGAGTGCTTGTCGAACTGCCGGCCATCCCGGGCCTCGATGCGCTGGCCGTCGATCACCGCGCGGCCGTCGATCTGCAGCGCGTCGGCGCGGGCATGCCATTCCGGGGCGGCTGTGTTCATGGCGTTCTCCTCAAACGTGCAGCAGCAGGTGCTCGCGCTCCCAGGGCGAGATCACCTTCATGAATTCGGCGTGCTCGATCTCCTTGACCTCGGTGTAGACGGTCACGAACGCCTCGCCGAGCACTTCGGACAGTTCGGTGTCGTCGCGCAGCATCGTCAGCGCCTCGCCCAGGCTGCGCGGCAGCTGGTACTCGCCGAGGTAGGCGTCGCCCTTGCATTCGGGCGACGGCTCGATCTTGTTCTTCATGCCCAGGTAGCCGCAGGCCAGCGTCGCCGCCAGGGCCACGTACGGGTTGGCGTCGGCGCCGATCACGCGGTTCTCGATGCGCCGCGCCGCCGGCGGCGCGACCGGGCTGCGTATGCCGACGGTGCGGTTGTCGGTGCCCCACTGGATGTTGATCGGCGCCGCGGTGAAGCGCGCCAACCGGCGGTAGCTGTTCACGTAGGGCGCGAACAGCGCCATCGCGGTCGGGATGTACTTCTGCAGCCCGCCGATGTACCAGTGGAAGGCCTGTGACGGGCTGCCGTCCTTGTCGCTGAAGATGTTCGCGCCGCCGTCCTTGCGCACCAGGCTCTGGTGCACGTGCATCGAGCTGCCCGGCTCGCCGGCGATCGGCTTGGCCATGAAGGTGGCGAACATGTCGTGGCGCAGCGCTGCTTCGCGCACCGTGCGCTTGAACAGGAAGACCTCGTCCGCCAGGCCGAGCGGATGGTCGTGGAAGAAGTTGATCTCCATCTGGCCGGCGCCGATCTCGTGGATCAGCGTGTCGACGTTCAGGCCCATGCGCTCGCAATAGGCGAAGATGTCCTCGAACAGCGGGTCGAACTCGTTGACCGCGTCGATCGAATAGGCCTGGCGCGAGGTCTCGCTGCGTCCGCTGCGGCCGATCGGCGGCTTCAGCGGCACGTCGGGATCGGTGTTGCGCGCCACGAGGTAGAACTCGAGCTCGGGCGCCACCACCGGCGACAGGCCGTCGGCGTCGAACAGGTCGCAGACCCGCCGGAGCACCGAGCGCGGCGCGTAGGGCACGAGCTTGCTGTCGCGGTCGTAGCAGTCGTGGATGACCTGCGCGGTCGGGTCGGTCGCCCAGGGCACGATGCGCACCGTGGTCGGGTCCGGCCGCAGGTGCATGTCGCGGTCGGTCGGCTTGATCACGTCGTAGTAGGGGCCCTCCTGCGGGAACTCGCCGGTCACCCCCATCGCGACGACGGCCTCGGGCAGGCGCATGCCGCGATCCTCGGTGAACTTCTCGCGCGGCAGGATCTTGCCGCGGGCGACGCCGGTCAGGTCGGGCACCAGGCACTCGACCTCGGTGACGCGGTTCTTGTCGAGCCATTGCTCGAGCTGGGTGAAGGAGATCGGACGGCGGTCGCTCATGGGGCTCCTGGGGATCGGGGACAGTGGGACGAGAGCTCAGGCCGGCAATGGGGCGCGCACCTGCTCGCGATAACGGCGCGCCGCGTCGCCGAAGGCCTCGAACAAGCGCACCGACACCGGGTTCTCGGCCGCCTTCCATTCCGGATGCCATTGCACGCACAGATTGAAGCCGGGCGCATCGGGCGCGCGAAAGGCCTCGACCAGCCCGTCCTCGGCATGGGCCTCGGCGCGCAGCGTCGGCGCCAGCCGATCGACCGCCTGGCCGTGGATCGAATTCACGTCGAAGCGGCTGCGCCCGACGATATGTGCGACCAGGCCCCCCTCGACCGCCTGCACGGGGTGGGCCGGGCCGTACTGGACTTCGGCCGGCTGGTCGTCGTCGGAACGATGGTCGAAGAACGGGCCGGCTTCCTGCACTGCCTGGTGCAGCGTGCCGCCGAGGGCGACGTTGACCTCCTGCGCGCCGCGGCAGATGGCCATCAGCGGGATGCCGCGCTCGAGGATCCGCGGCACCAGCGCCAGTGTCCAGTCGTCGCGCTCGGGATCGAGCGGCAGCGACGGGTCGTGCACCGCCTGCCCGAACCGGTCCGGATGCACGTTGGACGGCGAGCCGGTGAGCAGGAAGCCGTCGGCCAGGTCGAGCAGCCGATCGACGTCCTGCGGCAGCGCCCGCGGCACGACCAGCGGCAGCGCACCGGCCAGCCGCACCGCGTCGACGTACTTGCGCCCGACGATGTGGAAGGGATGTTCCCCGAGCATGCGGTTGCAGGCCGGGACGAGCACGAGGGGTTGGGTGGGCGCCATGGTGGTGCCCGAAGCATAGCCTGCCGCCGGCCGGCTATTTCAGGCGACGCAAAGCCCCGCGAACGGTCTCGACAATCTGCTCGAGTTGCGCCGGCTCGACGATCAGCGACGGCGACAGCGCGATGATGTCGCCGGTGGTGCGCACGAGCACGCCCTTGTCGTAGCAGTCGAGGAAGGCCTCGAAGGCGCGCTTGCCAGGCTCGTCGACGCGAGGGGTCAGCTCGATGCCGGCGACGAGGCCGATGTTGCGCACGTCGATCACGTTGGGCTCGCCCTTGAGCGCGTGCACGAGCTCGGCGAAGCCGTCCTGCAACTCGCCGGCGCGGGTCAGCAGGCCTTCGTCGCGGTAGGTCTCGATCGTGGCCAGCCCGGCGGCGCAGGCCAGCGGGTGCGCCGAGTACGTGTAGCCGTGGAAGAACTCGATCAGGTGCTCGGGGCCGGACATGAAGGCGTCGTGGATCTTGTCCTTGGCGAGCACCGCACCCATCGGCACCGCACCGTTGGTGATGCCCTTGGCCAGCGCCATCAGGTCAGGCGTCACGCCGAAGGTCTGCGCGGCGAACGGGCGCCCGGTGCGGCCGAAGCCGGTGATGACCTCGTCGAAGATCAGCAGGATGCCGTGCCGGTCGCAGATCTCGCGCAGGCGCTGCAGGTAGCCCTGCGGCGGGATCAGCACGCCGGTCGAGCCGGCGACCGGCTCGACGATGACCGCGGCGATCGTCGATGCGTCGTGCAATGCGACCAGGCGCTCGAGGTCGTCCGCCAGTTCGGCGCCGTGCGCCGGCTGTCCGACCGAGAAGGCATTGCGTGCCAGGTCGTGCGTGTGGCGGAGGTGGTCGACACCGGCGAGCAGGGTGCCGAACATCTTGCGGTTGGCCACGATGCCGCCGACCGAAATGCCGCCGAAGTTCACGCCGTGGTAGCCGCGCTCGCGGCCGATCAACCGCGTGCGCGAGCCTTCGCCGCGTGCGCGGTGGTAGGCGATCGCCATCTTCAGCGCGGTCTCCACCGACTCCGAGCCGGAATTGGTGAAGAACACCTTGCCCATGCCCTCGGGGGCCAGCGCGCTGACCTGGCTGGCCAGCGCGAAGGCCTTCGGGTGCGCCATCTGGAACGGCGGCGCGAAGTCCATCTCCTCGGCCTGCGCCTGGATGGCCTGCACGATCTTCGGCCGGTTGTGGCCGGCGTTGACGCACCACAGGCCCGACACCGCATCGAGGATCTGGCGGCCCTTGTCGTCCCAGAAGTGCATGCCCGACGCCTTGGCGAGCAGGCGGGGGTTCTTCTTGAACTGCCGGTTCGCGGTGAACGGCATCCAGTAGGCGTCGAGTTCCTTGTCCATGGCTCTTCCCGGGTCGTTCCAGAAGGGAGAACCCGAGTCTAGAGCCAGTTCAGGACCGGTCGGCCTGCGCCTGCTGCCGTTTCGCGGCCGGATAGATCATGGATTCCTCCAGCGCGATGTGCTCGCGGTAGAGCTTGCTGAACACCGGCACGGCCCGCGTCAGCATCTCCATGTCGACGCCGCCGATGCCCTCGGCGATGGCCTCGACCTGCGGTTGCAGCACGCGCCAGTCCTCCTCCAGCCAGCGATGGTCCTGCTGGAGCCGCTGCACCTCGTGCACGATGCGCGGGCTGCCGTGGCTGAGCAGACCGGGGAAGACCAGCCGCTCCTCGTCGACGTGGTGCTGGTGCGCTTCGCCCTTGAAGAAGCGGTCGATGCCGGCCGCCCAGCGTCGCGCCTCGGCGTCCAGGCCCTCGGCGGCGACATGGGCGAGCAGGGCTTCGAACTGATCGAGCTCGCGCAGGATCTTGGCGTGCGTTGCGTCCAGCTGATCGAAGGCCGGCAGCGGCGGCGCCGGCGGGCGTGTCGGACGATCGGTCATCGGCGACTCCTCCAAGTGTTGCGTCCATTCTGGCCGTGGGCAGCACGCCACGGCTTGAGTGACGTCAAGCGCGGCGGACTGGCACGGCGCAGGATCGGGCGGCGTCGGGCGCTGCTCGGCGGCGTGATGCTGCGCAAGACCGCGCCGAACCCGTGCCTGCGCTGGCACGACGCTTGCGTCGCGGTTCTCACGTGTCGAATCGTACGTCTCACGATACGGGAGGGCCCGATGGTGCGCCGCCGCATTCGCTTTCACCAAGTCGGTTTCGGTTTCGCAATACGACAATGATGATCTAAGTCTTTGATTTTTCTACGTGTTATCATTTGTCTTATATAAGACATAAGTCTTGGCTGCGCCGCACCGTTCCGATACGCTGACCCTCAGACATCGCCCCACCATTGCTTCCACTTCATCAAGGAGTTTTCATGAGCCAACCCACCCGTGACCAGCAGATCGCCGCCCTCGAGAAGGAGTGGGCGACCCACCCGCGCTGGAAGGGCATCAAGCGCAACTACAGCGCCGCCGACGTCGTCCGCCTGCGCGGCTCGCTGAACATCGAGCACACCCTGGCGCGGCGAGGAGCCGAGAAGCTGTGGGCGCTGATCAACGGCGGCGCGGCCAAGGGCTACGTGAACGCCTTCGGCGCGATCACCGCCGGCCAGGCGATGCAGCAGGCCAAGGCGGGCCTGGAGGCCGTGTACCTGTCGGGCTGGCAGGTCGCCGCCGACGGCAACACGT
>CALJUI010000167.1 GCA_937975735.1 uncultured Rubrivivax sp. | reverse complement strand
CTGCGGCGGATGTTGTTGCCGGCCGCCGTCCAGATCCGACAGCCGAAGGCCATGCGTGCGCAGCACTTCCATCACGCGCGGCCGGCCGACGAAATGCACGGTCTCCCCGGCACCCTGCAGCGCGCCGCCGACGTAGCAGCCGATCGCGCCGGCGCCCATCACGAGCACCGGCCCGGGCGGCGCGGTCATCGCGTCATCGGCTGGGCCAGGTCGCGGATGCGCGTCGGGCCCGCATGGCGCTCGATGGTGGCGGTCACGTCGCGGTAGAACCCGGCAGCGGACAGCAGCTCGAGCGTGACGAACATGGGGCCTACGAGCAGCCCGACCAGGTCGTCGGCGAAGGCCGGTTTGCGGCCTTCGTAGTAGTGGCCCACGCCCTGGATCAGCCAGCCGACGCCGAAGCAGCCCAGGCCCCAGCCCAGCCAGCCTGCCACGCCGCCGTCGACCTGGTGCGCCAACGCCAGCAGCAGCCCGACGCCGGCGGTCACCGCCAGGCCGAGCGTGAAGAGCCCGCGCGTCAGGTACCACAGCGCGGCGGCGGCAAACAGAGCCCACGCGGGTGTCAGCGACAACCCGGCCACGCCGATCTCGAGCGCCGGCCGGGCCAGCAGCACGCCGAAGCCGAACACGATCAGCGGCACGCCGACCATGTGGGTGGCGATGTTGCGCTGGTCGCGGTGGTAGCCGGCGTAATGCTTGAGCAGCTCGAGGGCCGGCTGGGACAGGCTTCGCATCGACGGGGACTCCTCTCGGGTCATGGTAGCGCAGCCTCCTAGAATCGGCAGCAGCCAGCTGGGGTGACGATGAGCATCAAGAGCGACAAATGGATCCGGCGCATGGCCGAGCAGCACGGCATGATCGAGCCTTTCGAGCCGGGCCAGGTGCGTCATGCGGCCGACGGCCACAAGATCGTGAGTTACGGCACGAGCAGCTACGGGTACGACATCCGCTGCGCGCCCGAGTTCAAGGTCTTCACCAACATTTACAGCACCGTCGTCGACCCGAAGGCCTTCGACGAGAAGAGCTTCGTCGACATTCACGGCGACGTCTGCATCATCCCGCCCAACAGCTTCGCGCTGGCGCGCACGGTCGAGTACTTCCGCATCCCGCGCAACGTGCTGACGATCTGCCTGGGCAAGAGCACGTACGCGCGCTGCGGCATCATCGTCAACGTCACGCCTTTCGAGCCCGAGTGGGAAGGCTACGTGACGCTGGAGTTCAGCAACACCACGCCGCTGCCGGCCAAGATCTATGCTGGCGAGGGCTGCGCCCAGGTGCTGTTCTTCGAGAGCGACGAGGTCTGCGAGACCAGCTACAAGGACCGCGGCGGCAAGTACCAGGGCCAGACCGGGGTGACGCTGCCCAAGACCTGAGGGCGCGCGGCGGCGACGGCCCGCCGGCGGCGGCCTCATCCAAGGGTTCTCCGGCGTTGCACGTGCCCAGGCGCGGCGCGATCCTTGCGCCATGAGTGCACATGATCGGATGGCGGCGCTGCGAAGCGCCGGCAAGGGCAAGCGCGTCAATGCCGCGGAGGCGGTGCAGCTGGTGCGGGACGGCGACACGCTGGCCACCAGCGGCTTCGTCGGCATCGGTTTCCCGGAGAACCTGGCCGTGGCGCTGGAGCAGCGCTTCGCCGACACCGCCACGCCGCGCGGCCTGACGCTCGTCTACGCGGCGGGCCAGGGCGACGGCAAGACGCGCGGGCTGAACCACCTGGGCCACGAGGGGCTGGTGGCGCGCGTCATCGGCGGCCACTGGGGCCTGGTGCCCGCGTTGCAGAAGCTGGCCGTGGACGGCAAGGTGCAGGCCTACAACCTGCCGCAGGGCGTGATCTCGCACCTGTTCCGCGACATCGCCGCCGGCAAGCCGGGGCACCTGAGCAAGGTCGGCCTGGGCACCTTCGTCGACGCGCGCCATAGGGGCGGCCGCATCAAAGAGACCACCACCGCACAGATCGTGCGGCTGATGACGATCGACGGCGAGGACTACCTGTTCTTCAAGGCCTTCCCGATCGACGTCGCCTTCATCCGCGCCACCACCGCGGACAGCGACGGCAACCTGACGATGGAGCGCGAGGCGCTGACGCTGGAGTCGCTGGCCATCGCGATGGCGGCGCGCAACTCGGGCGGCATCGTCATCGCGCAGGTGGAGCGCATGGCCGAGGCGCATTCGCTGTCGCCGCGCCAGGTCAAGGTGCCCGGCGTGCTGGTGGATTGCGTGGTGGTGGCCGAGAAGCCCGAGTACCACCACCAGACCTTCGCAGAGCCCTACAGCGCCGCGTTCGCCGGCGAGCTGCGCGTGCCCGCGGCCAGCGTGGCGCCGATGGCCATGGGCGAGCGCAAGCTGATCGCGCGCCGCGCGGCGCTGGAGCTGCGCGCCAACGCCGTGGTCAACCTCGGCATCGGCATGCCCGAGGGCGTGGCCGAGGTGGCGGCCGAGGAGCGCGTGATCGACCTGATCACACTGACCGCCGAGCCGGGCGTGATCGGTGGCGTCCCGGCCGGCGGATTGAACTTCGGCGCCGCGGTGAACACCGCCGCGGTGATCGACCAGCCCTACCAGTTCGACTTCTACGACGGCGGTGGCCTGGACCTGGCGGTGCTGGGCCTGGCGCAGGCCGACGCCGAGGGCAACCTCAACGTCAGCAAGTTCGGCCCGCGCCTGGCCG
>CALJUI010000166.1 GCA_937975735.1 uncultured Rubrivivax sp. | reverse complement strand
TCGATGAAGGTGCTCTTGCCGACACCGGGCACGCCGCTGATGCCCCGCCGCAGCGACTCGCCGGCCTTCGGCAGCAGCGCACCCAGCAGTTCGTCGGCGCGCGCGCGGTGGTCGGCGCGCGTCGATTCCAGCAGCGTGATCGTCTTCGCGACCGCGCGCCGCTGCGCCGGGCCCGGCGGTCCGGTCACCTGCTCGAAGAGCGCCTGGTCGAGCGGCGACATCGCTCAGCCGATCGCCGCCTTGATCTGCTCGAGCACGTCCTTGGCACTCGCCGGGATCGGCGTGCCGGGGCCGTAGATGCCCTTGACGCCGGCAGCGCGCAGGAAATCGTAGTCCTGCGACGGGATCACGCCGCCGACGAAGACCACGATGTCGTCGGCGCCCTGCTTCTTCAGCTCCTCGATGATCGCCGGCACCAAGGTCTTGTGGCCGGCGGCCAGCGTGGAGACGCCCACCGCGTGCACGTCGTTCTCGATCGCCTGGCGCGCGCACTCCTCGGGGGTCTGGAACAGCGGGCCCATGTCGACGTCGAAGCCGAGGTCGGCGAAGGCCGTCGCCACCACCTTGGCGCCGCGGTCGTGGCCGTCCTGGCCGAGCTTGGCGATCATCACGCGCGGCCGGCGTCCTTCAGCCTCGCCGAAGGCGGCGATCTCGGCCTTCAGCTTGTCCCAACCCTCGGCACTGTCGTAGGCGGCTGCGTACACACCGGTCACCTTCTGGATGTCGGCGCGATGGCGCCCGAAGACCTTCTCGAGCGCGTCGCTGACCTCGCCCACCGTGGCGCGGGCGCGGATCGCGTCGATGCTCAGCGCGAGCAGGTTGCCGCGGCCGTCCTCGGCGGCGGCCGTCAGCGCGTCGAGCGCGGCCTGGACCTTCGCCGCGTCGCGCGAGGCCCGGATCCGCTCCAGACGCGCGATCTGCCCTTCGCGCACCTTGACGTTGTCGACCTCGAGGATGTCGATCGGGTCGTGCTTGTCGAGCTTGTACTTGTTGACGCCGACGATGACGTCGGCGCCGGAGTCGATGCGCGCCTGCTTCTCGGCCGCGCTGGCCTCGATCTTCAGCTTGGCCCAGCCCGAGTCGACGGCCTTCGTCATGCCGCCCATCGCCTGCACCTCCTCGATGATCGCCCAGGCCTTGTCGGCCATCTGCTGGGTCAGCGTCTCCATCATGTAGCTGCCGGCCCAGGGGTCGACGACGCTGGTGATGTGCGTCTCCTCCTGCAGGATCAGCTGGGTGTTGCGCGCGATGCGGGCGCTGAACTCGGTCGGCAGCGCCACCGCCTCGTCGAAGCTGTTGGTGTGCAGGCTCTGCGTGCCGCCGAAGACCGCGGCCATCGCCTCGATCGTCGTGCGCACGATGTTGTTGTACGGGTCCTGCTCGGTCAGGCTCCAGCCGCTGGTCTGGCAGTGCGTGCGCAGCATCAGGCTCTTGGCCTTCTTCGCGCCGAAGCCCTTCATGATGCGCGTCCACAGCAGCCGCGCGGCGCGCATCTTGGCGACTTCCAGATAGAAGTTCATGCCGATCGCCCAGAAGAAGGACAGGCGCGGCGCGAAGTCGTCGACGTCCAGCCCCTTCGCGATCGCCGTCCTCACGTACTCCTGGCCGTCGGCCAGCGTGAAGGCAAGTTCCAGCGCCTGGTTCGCCCCGGCCTCCTGCATGTGGTAGCCCGAGATGCTGATCGAGTTGAAGCGCGGCATGTGCTTCGCCGTGTACTCGATGATGTCGCCGATGATCCGCATGCTCGGCTCGGGCGGGTAGATGTAGGTGTTGCGGACCATGAACTCCTTCAGGATGTCGTTCTGGATGGTTCCGCTCAGCTGCGCCTGCTCGACGCCCTGCTCTTCGGCGGCGACGACGTAGCCGGCCAGCACCGGCAGCACCGCGCCGTTCATCGTCATCGACACGCTGACCTTGTCCAGCGGGATGCCGTCGAACAGGATCTTCATGTCCTCGACGCTGTCGATCGCCACCCCGGCCTTGCCGACGTCGCCGGTCACGCGCGGGTGGTCGCTGTCGTAGCCGCGGTGCGTGGCCAGGTCGAAGGCCACGCTGACGCCCTGGCCGCCAGCGGCCAGGCCCTTGCGGTAGAAGGCGTTGCTTTCCTCCGCGGTCGAGAAGCCCGCGTACTGGCGGATCGTCCATGGCCGGCCGGCGTACATCGTGGCCTGCGGGCCGCGGACGAAGGGCTCGAAGCCCGGCAGCGTGTCGGTGTACGGCAGCGCGGCCAGGTCTTGCGCGGTGTACAGCGGCTTGACTTCCAGGCCCTCGGGCGTCACCCAGTTCAGCGCCGACAGATCGCCGCCGGGCGCCGACTTGGCCGCGGCCTGTCGCCACATCGCCAGCGTCGCGGGTTCGAAAACGGGTTTGTCGCTCATGCCTTGCTCCTCGGCCTTGCTGCGGCCTCGTCATTATGCATAATTATGAATTCATAACCCACAGAAACCTGACGCCTCCGTTCGCCGTGGCCGCCGCCGAGCCCTCGTTGTCCCCGCGCGCGCTGTACCAGCAGGTCGCCGAGCGCCTGCGCGGCCGGATCTTCGACCGCCAGCTCGAGCCGGGACACTGGATCGACGAGCAGAAGCTCGCCGCCGAGTTCGGCATCAGCCGCACGCCCTTGCGCGAGGCGCTGAAGGTGCTGGCCGCCGAAGGCCTGGTGACGATGAAGGTCCGGCGTGGCGCCTTCGTCGCCGAGATGTCGCGCGACGACGTGGCGCAGGTCTACCACGTGATGGCGCTGCTGGAAAGCGATGCCGCCGGCACGGTGGCCTCATCGGCCGATGCGGCGCAGCGCGCCGAACTGGCCGCGCTGCACGACAAGCTCGAGCGCCAGGTGCAGCGGCGCGATGCGTTCTTCGCGACCAACGAGCAGTTCCACATGGCCCTGCTGCGCATCGCCGGCAACCGCTGGGCCGAGCAGGTCGTGACGGACCTGCGCAAGGTGATGAAGCTCAACCGCCACCACTCGCTGTTCAAGCAGGGGCGGATCCTCGAGTCGCTGCAGGAGCACCGCGCGCTGATGGCCGCGATCGATGCCCGCGACGCGCCCCGAGCGGCGGCGCTGATGCGCGCGCATTTCGAGCACGGCCTCGCGGCCGCGGCCTGAGCGCCGCCCTCAGCCGACCAGCTTCGCCCGCGCGCGCAGAAGCCGCGCCTTCGCGTCGTCGGCGACTTCGCGCACCGCCGGCTCGTCGATCAGCTGGACCATCGTCTCAGGGTCGATGAAGCCGACGGTCACGTGGCCCTCGGGCTCCTGACGCACGACCACGTTGCAAGGCAGCAGCAGCCCGATGTCCGGCACCGCGCTCAGCGCCCGATGCGCCAGCGGCGGATTGCAGGCGCCGAGGATGCGGTAGGGCCGCACGTCGACGTCGATCTTCGTCTTCAGCGTCGCCTTCACGTCGATGTCGGTCAGCACGCCGAAGCCCTCGGTCTTCAGCGCCTCGATGACCTTGTTCACCGCGTCGTCGAACGGCAAGTCGAGCCGGGCATGGAATCCGATCATGGTCTCTCCTCTGTCTGGAACCGGACCAGTATACGCCCACGGGTATCCACGCCGGACGCGGCCGACCGCACTGCTGCGCTATCGTGCGGGCATGAAACCCGTCGCCCCGATCCGCTCGCGGCCCGGCCGCTGGTGGGACGCGGTGGTGGGCGCCGGCCCGCTGGTCGTCGGCCTGCTGATCGTCGGCGTGGCGCTCGCGCTGTACGCCGCCTATCGCGTGCTCGACCCGACGCCGGACAAGCGCCTGGTCATCGCGACCGGCCCCGAGCAGGGTGCCTACGCCGAATTCGCCGAGCGCTATCGGCCGCTGCTGGCGGCGCACGGCATCACCGTCGAGCTGCGCGCGACGCAGGGCTCGAGCGAGAACCTCGCGCTGCTGCGCGACGACGCGAGCGGCGTGCACGCGGCCTTCGTGCAGGGCGGCGTCGACACCCCCCAGGGCGAGCGGCCGGGCATCCTGGTCTCGCTCGGCAGCGTCGCCTACGAGCCCGTCTGGCTCTTCGTGCGGGAGGCAAGCGTGCGCCAGCGCCTCGGCCGCGAGCCGCTGACGCGACTGTCGCAGCTGGCCGGCTGGCGGATCAACACCGGCCCCGACGGCAGCGGCGCCGGCCCGCTGTTCCATCGCCTCGCCGCGGCCAACGGGCTCGAGGCGACCGAGCTCACGCTGGGCGACAAGGCGCCGGTGCACGGCGTCGTCGACCTCGTGCAGGGGCGAAGCGACGCGCTGCTGATGGTCGCCGCCGCCGAGGCGCCGCTGGTGCAGTATCTGCTGCAGACGCCCGGCGTCGTGCTGATGCCGTTTCCCCAGGCCGAGGCCTACGCGCGCCGCTTCCCGTTCCTGCGCGCGCTGGTGCTGCCGCGCGGGGTGATCGACCTGGCCGCCGACCGGCCGCCGGTCGACGTGCCGCTGGTCGCCGCGACCGCCTCGCTGGTCGTGCGCGAGGACCTGCATCCGGCGCTGGTGCAGTTGCTGGTGCAGGCGGCGCAGCGCGCCCATGGCGAAGCCGGCTGGTTCAACCGCGCCGGCGAGTTCCCGAACCCGAGCGCCAGCGACCTGCCGCTGTCGCCCGAAGCGCAGCGCTTCTACCGCAACGGCCTGCCCTGGCTGCAGCGCTACCTGCCGTTCTGGCTGGCCAACTTCATCGACCGCATGTGGATCGTGCTGCTGCCGCTGCTGGCCGTGATGATCCCGCTGTCGCGCGTGCTGCCGCCCCTGGTCGAGCTGCGCGTGCGCTCGCGCGTGTACCGCTGGTACGCCAACCTGCGCGCGGTCGAGCAGGCGCTGGACGACGGCGGCGCCGATCCGGCGGCGCTGCGGCGCGAGCTCGAAGGCATCGACGCGCAGGTCGAGCGCATCGGGCTGCCGCTGTCCTACACCAACGAGCTGTACGACCTGCGCAGCCACATCCACCTGGTGCGCAAGCGCCTGATCGCCGCCGCCGGGCGGCCGGCCGATCAGTCCGGTTGATCAGGCCGGTTGGGCGATCGGGATCACCCGCGCGCGCAGCTGCCCGCAGCCGGCATCGACGTCCTGCCCGGCCGACTGGCGCAGCCGCGTCAGCACGCCGCGCCGGTTCAGCGCGCGCGCCATCTGCACCGCACGCTCGGCGGCCGGGCGACGGTACGGCAGGCCCGGCACGTCGTTGTAGGGGATCAGGTTCATCATCGCGTAGCGACCGCGCAGCAGTTCGACGATGCCGTCGACCTCGTCGTCGCCGTCGTTGATCCCTTCGAGCAAGGTCCACTGATACTGGATCGGGTAGCCGGTGGCGCGCGCGTAGGCCTCGCCGGCGGCCACCAGCTCGGCCGGCGTCAGGCGCGGCGCGCGCGGCAGCAGCTGCTCGCGCAGCGCGGCGCGGGTGGTGTGCAGCGACAGCGCCAGCGCCGGCTTCACACGGCCGGCCGGCAGCCGCTCGAACACGCGCGGGTCGCCCACCGTGGAGAACACCAGGTTCTTGTGGCCGATGCCGCCTTCCTGGCCGAGCAGGTCGATCGCCTCGAGCACCGCATCCAGGTTGTGCGCCGGCTCGCCCATGCCCATGAAGACGACGCGGCGCACCGGCCGCAGGGTTCTCGCGAGCACGACCTGGGCGACGATCTCTGCGCTGCCGAGCTGGCGCAGCAGGCCGCCGCGGCCGGGCAGCCGACCTGGGTCAACACGCAGACGCCGCCCCGCGGCAGCAGCACCGACGCCACCGCCTGGCCGTCGCGCAGTTCGACCAGCAGCCGCGCCGAGCCGTCGGCGCCGGGGTGCGTCGAGCGCAGCCGGGCCAGGCCATCAAGCTCGTCGTTCAGCGCCGGCAGCGCGTCGCGCAGCCGGCGCGGCAGGAAGTCCTCGAGTCGGCGCCGGCCGGCGTCCTGCGGTCGCGCCGTC
>CALJUI010000165.1 GCA_937975735.1 uncultured Rubrivivax sp. | reverse complement strand
AGTGCCGCGTCGCGCGGCGCCAGCCGCTGCAGCGCCAGCCGGGCCCGCGCGGCCAGCCAGGCCTAGCGCCGGGCGTCGGCGCCCAGCGATTGGGTCGCTGCGCGGCCGGCCCACTGCCGATCCTCGGCATTCCACAGCGCGCCCTCGGGCGAGGACTCGACCGCCTGCACCAGCAACAGCCGGCGCGCGGCGGCTTCGTCGATCACGGGGGTGGCGGCGTCGGGCGGGGGCACAGGGGCGCACTGTAGCGCCGGCGGACCGCCCCGATCAGCCCAGTGCGCGCCCGATCAGGATCTTCTGCACTTCCGACGTGCCCTCGTAGATCTGGCACACGCGCACGTCGCGGTAGATGCGCTCGACCGGGAAGTCGTTGACGTAGCCGTAGCCGCCGAAGACCTGGATCGCTGCCGAGCAGACCCGCTCGGCCATCTCGCTGGCGAAGAGCTTGGCCATCGCCGCTTCCTTCAGGCACGGCCGGCCGGCGTCCTTCAGGCTCGCGGCGTGCCAGATCAACTGGCGCGCGGCCTCGATCTGGGTCGCCATCTCGGCCAGCTTGAACTGGATCGCCTGGTGCTGGAAGATCGGCTGGCCGAAGCTCGTGCGGTCCTTGCTGTAGGCCAGCGCGGCGTCGAAGGCCGCGCGCGCCATGCCGACCGATTGCGAGGCGATGCCGATGCGCCCGCCCTCCAGCCCCGACAGCGCGATCTTCAGCCCCATGCCCTCCTCGCCGAGCAGGTTCCCGGCCGGCACGCGGCAGTCCTCGAAGTTGATCTGCGCGGTGTCGCTGGCGCGCTGGCCCATCTTGTCCTCGATGCGGGCGACGACGTAGCCGGGCGTGTCGGTCGGCACGACGAAGGCGCTGATGCCCTTCTTGCCGGCGGCCTTGTCGGTGACCGCCATCACGATCGCGACATCGCCGTTCTTGCCGCTGGTGATGAACTGCTTGACGCCGTTCAGCACGTAGTGGTCACCGTCGCGCACCGCGGTGGTCTTCAGGCCGCCCGCCTCGGAACCGACATGCGGCTCGGTCAGGCAGAAAGCGCCGAGCTGCTCGCCTCGCGCCAGCGGCCTCAGGAACCGCTGCTTCTGGTCGTCGTTGCCGAAGGCCATCAGGATCGAGCAGACCGGGCAGTTGTTGACGCTGACGATGGTGCTGGTCGCGCCGTCGCCGGCGGCGACCTCCTCCAGGATGATCGCCAGCGCCAGGTAGTCCAGCCCGGCGCCGTCCCATTCGGGTGGCACCGCGACGCCGTAGCAGCCGAGCTCGGCCAGGCCGCGGAGTTCGTCGGCCGGGAAATGGTGCTCGCGGTCCCAGGCCGCGGCCCGCGGCGCGATGCGGTCCTGCACGTAGGCGCGCACGGCGTCCTGCACGGCGCGATGGTCTTCGGTCAGCAGCATGGTCGATCCAAGATCTGATGCATCGTAGAGAGAATGCACGCACAATCCGGCGCAAAGGTACAACATCCTGCCCGGTCCGATCTGTGCGCCGCAGCTCGGGCAGCCGGCCCTCTCGAATTGTCGCTCGACGCCGACGCCCCCCCACGTGCCCGCGGTCTGCGGGTGCCGGCCAGTGCGCTGCTGATCGCCCTGTCGGTCGGGATCGCGACGCTGGCGATCCTGTGCATGTCGGTGCTGTCGTCGGCCCGCGCCTACGTCGGCGGCGAAAGCCAGTGGTCGAAGGCGCAGAAGGCGGCCACGCTCGCGCTGGTGCGCTACGCGCAGTCCCGGGCGAACGCCGACTGGCAGAACTACCGTCGGGCGATCGCCATCCCGCTGGGCGATCGCCGCGCACGCGAAGCCCTCGAGCGCCCTTCGCCCGATCCGGCGGCGGTCCGCGAGGGCTTCGTGGCCGGCGCCAACCATCCTGACGACGTCGCGGGCATGTCGCGGCTGTTCCGCTGGTTCGGCTCGGTGCCCTTCATGGCCGAGGCGATCGACATCTGGACCCGGGCCGACGTCGAGCTTCAGCGCCTGATCGCCGTGGCCGACGAGATGCACGGCGCCATCATGCGCGACGCCGACGACGAGCGGGTGCAGGCCCTGGTCGACGAAGTGCTGGCCATCGACGCGCGGCTGACCCCGCTCGAGGCCCGCTTCTCGGAGACGCTCGGCGAGGCCTCGAGAACGGTGTTCCAGCTCAGTGCCGGGGCGATGATCGCCGGCTCCGTCGCGCTCACCGCCTTGGCGCTGCTGCTGCGGCAGCGCGAGGCCCGGCGGCATGCCGAGGCCGCGCAGGCGCTGCGCGACAGCGAGGCCCGCCTGCGTCGCGCGCTGACCGGCAGCAGCGACGGCTTCTGGGAGTGGGACATGAAGCGCGGCCGCGCCGACCACTCGCCCCGCTTCGAGGCCCTGCTCGGCCACCCGCCCGGGGGCCTGGGCAACGACGTGGCGACGCTCCAGGCGCTGATCCACGACGACGATCGCGAGGTCGCGCGCGAGGCCTTGCGCGCGCACCTCGCCGAAGGCCGCCCCTACGACGTCGAGCTGCGCATGCGCCGCCGTGACGGCGAGTGGCGCTGGATGCGTTCGCGCGCCCAGCTGGCCCGCGGCGACGACGGCAGTGAACTGCGCCTGGCCGGGTCGATCAGCGACGTGACCGAGCGACGACAGGCCGTCGACGCGCTGCGGCGGCGCGAGGAGCTGTTCCGCTCGTTGTGGGAGACGACCAGCGACGCGGTGCTGATCGTCGATCTGGCGCACCAGATCCGCTTCGCCAACCCGGCGGCGCACGAGATGTTCGGCCACCCGCCGGACAGCCTCGCCGGCACGCCGCTGGCGCGGCTGCAGCCGCCGACCCTGCGCGAAGGCCACCGCGAGGCGGTGGCTCGCTTCCTGCGCGACGGCAAGCGCCGCCTCGACTGGCGCGCCACCGAAATCGCCGGGCTGCACGCACGGGGCCATGTCTTTCCGATCGAGATCTGCTTCGGCGCGCTCGACCTCGACGGCGAGCCCGGCTTCGTCGGCTTCATGCGCGACATCACGCGCCGCAAGGAGGCCGAACACGCGCTGCGCGACGCCCATGACCGCCTCGAGCAGCGGGTGCAGGAGCGCACGCGCGAACTCACGGAGGCCAACCAGCGGCTGCGCGAGGTCGACCGGTTGAAGTCCGAGTTCCTGGCGACGATGAGCCACGAACTGCGGACCCCGCTGAACTCGGTGCTGGGCTTCACCTCGATCCTGCTCCAGGGCCTGCCCGGCCCGCTGAACGACGAGCAGCGGCGTCAGCTCGAGTTCGTGCACGGGTCGGGCCGCCATCTGCTGGCGCTGATCAACGACGTGCTCGACCTGTCGCGCATCGAATCGGGCCGGATGGAACTCGGCACCGAGGACTTCGACCTCGCCGAACTCGCGCGCGAAGCCTGTGCGCAGCTGCAGCCGAGCGCCGACCGCAAGGGCCTGCGGATCGGGCACGAGCTGCCGCCGGCGCTGCCGATGCGCGGCGACCGCCGGCGTCACCTGCAGATCGTGCTGAACCTGCTCAGCAACGCGGTGAAGTTCACCGACGCCGGCGAGGTGAGTGTCTCGGCGTGGCACGACGGCACGCTCGTGCGCCTCGACGTGGCCGACACCGGCATCGGCATCGCGCCGGAGGACCTGCCGACGCTGTTCACGCCGTTCCGCCAGATCGACGGCTCGCTGGGTCGCAGCCGCGACGGCAGCGGCCTGGGCCTGTACCTGTGCCGCCGCCTGCTCGACCTGATCGGCGGCGACATCCGCATCCACAGCGAACCCGGCGTCGGCACCCGCGTGGCCTTGTCGCTGCCGCCCGAGCCGACGCCGGCCGCGCCAGGGGCGCCGACGTGAACAAGCGCGTGCTGCTGGTCGAGGACAACCAGGTCAACCGCTACCTGGCGAGCTACCTGCTGGCCCAGGCCGGCCACGACGTCGAGGAGGTGGACAACGGCGCGCTCGCGATCGAGGCGGCGCACCGGCGGCCGCCCGACCTGATCCTGATGGACATCCAGATGCCGGTGATGGACGGCTTCGAGGCGACCCGCCGGCTGAAGGCCGATCCGCGGCTGCGCCACGTGCCGATCGTCGCGCTGTCGGCGCACAACATGCCGCAGGATCGGGCCCGCTCGCTCGCCGCCGGCTGCGACGATCACATCGGCAAGCCCATCGACGTGGCGACCTTTCTCGACCGCCTGCGGCCCTACCTGCGCGGCGGGGCCGGAGCCTGAGGCGGCTCACCAGGGCAGGCGAGTGCCGTCGTGGTCGAAGAAGCCGCCGTGGTCGGCGTTGGTCAGCCCGGCGATCGTGCGGCGCAGGTCGGCCACGCTGGCCGCCACGTCGAGGTCGGCGCCCTGGCCGCCCATGTCGGTGCGCACCCAGCCCGGGTGCAGCGCGACGCAGATCGCACGGCCGTCGAAGGCGAGCGAGGCGTCCTTCAGCAACGAGTTCAGCGCCGCCTTCGATGCCCGGTAGAGCCAGCCGTGGCTGCTGCCGCGGCCGCCGATCGACCCCATCTTCGACGAGATCACCGCGACCCGGGCGCCGGGCGCCAGCGCGTCCTCGAGCTGCGGCAGCACGCGCATCGCGCCGAGCACGTTGACGTGCATCACGCGGTCGAAGTCGGCCTCGCTGGGCGGCTCCAGGCCGCTGGTGCGCGGGCCGTAGACGCCGGCGTTGTGGATCACGACATCGAAGCCGGCGCCGTCGATCGGCCAGGCCAGGCCGGCGGCGCTGGCGGCGTCGGCGACGTCCAGGCGAATCGCCTCGGCGCCGAGCTCGCGCAGCCGGGCAAGTCCGGCGTCGTCGCGCGCCGTGCCCACCGCCTTCGCGCCGTCGCCCGCGTACTGGCGCACCAGTTCCAGGCCGATGCCGCGCGAGGCGCCGATGACCAGGACCTTCATGGCTGGGCCGCGAGCGGCCGGGCCGCCAGCAGGGCGAACACGGTGGCGCAGGCCAGGACGAGGGCCGACGGCATCACAGCATCTCGATGGCCATCGCGGTGGCCTCGCCGCCGCCGATGCACAGCGCGGCGATGCCGCGCTTGAGCGCGCGCTTCTTCAGCGCGCCAAGCAGCGTGACGACGATGCGCGCGCCGCTGGCGCCGATCGGGTGGCCGAGCGCGCAGGCCCCGCCGTGCACGTTGACGATCTCGTGCGGCAGGTCGAATTCCTTCATCGCGGCCATCGTCACCGCGGCGAAGGCCTCGTTGACCTCCCACAGGTGCACGCTCTTGGCGTCCCAGCCGGCCTTCTTCAGCGCCTTCTCGATCGCCCCGGCCGGCGCGGTGGCGAACCACTCGGGCGCCTGCGCGTGCACCGCGTGGCTGACGATGCGCGCGATCGGCGCGAGGCCGTGGCGGCGCGCCGCGCTCTCGCGCATCAGCACCAGCGCGGCGGCGCCGTCGCTGATGCTCGACGCGTTGGCGGCGGTGATCGTGCCGTCCTTCTTGAACGCCGGCTTCAGGCTCGGCACCTTGTCGAGCTTGGCCTTGAAGGGCTGCTCGTCGTGCTTGACCTGCGTCTCGCCTGCGCGGCCCTTCATTGCCACCGGAGCGACCTCCCAGTCGAAGCTGCCGTCCTCGTTGGCGGTCTTGGCGCGGGTGGTCGAGGCGATGGCGAAGCGGTCCTGCGCCTCGCGGCTGAACCGGTACTTGTCGACGCAGGCCTCGGCGAACACGCCCATCGCCTTGCCGCGCTCGTAGGCGTCCTCCAGGCCGTCCATCGCCATGTGGTCGAACA
>CALJUI010000164.1 GCA_937975735.1 uncultured Rubrivivax sp. | reverse complement strand
GTAGCCCGTGGTCAAGAAGTCCCGCAACGATGCCACGGCGGCCGACATGGCCACGCGATCGTCGGCGGCGGTTACCATGGCCTGCAGGCGCTCGCTCAGCCATGCTTCGTCAAAACATGCCTCGAGCGGCAGGTCCAAGTCGTCGTCGAGCGCGTCTCTCACGAGATTGAAATAGCGCAGCACCGTGGCCATGGCGGGCGTGGCGCGCTGGACCGTGCCGGCCGTCAACATGTGCCTGGCCCAGCCGAAGAGGACCTCCGCCAGCGGCGGGATCGTGTGCAGCGTGACGTCGAGTTCGTCCAGGATCGACAGGCAGTGCTGCCGCCGCCAAGCGGCGCCGTGGTCGCGACCTTCGGTCAGGACGGCGGCGAACTCGCGCAACAGCCCGCGCGCATCCGCGCCCAGCAACGTGCGAGCCTGACGCAGGCCGGCGGGCAGCGCCCGGTCTGGCGCATCGCTCGGTGGCGGCGCCAGGGCCAGGCCGGAGGCCTCCCGCGCCCACGTGCCAACGGCGGCGGCCGACATCGGTGACAGCCGTGCCACATGCGCATAAACCGAACCGGGCAGCTGGGTGTGCCACCAGGCGCACGCGCCGAACTGCAGTTGCACGAGCAGTGTGTCGGCCCCCGGTGAGCGGCGTCTGGCCGAAAAGCGGACCAGCCACCGTTCCAACGCGGTAAGTGCGTCTTCCACACGGATCGAAGCAGCGAAAGCCGGTGTGAGAAGACGAAGCCGTGGCCCCAGCGCACGTTCATCGCGCCGTCCATCGGCAGCGGTCCAGCCTACGATGACGTGCTGGTGCACCTGCCCCGCACGAGGCAATGCCTCAAGGAACCGCCGGAGTTCGTTCGGCATGAAGACGCCTTCGTCAACGATGCCCGCCAGCGCCGCCTGACCAGGCGCGCACAGTCCATCGAGGTCGCGGCGCAGGAATGCCCTGCGCGCCTGCTCGAACAGGGCGATGTGTCGTCGCGCAGCTGGCCGGGTGGAGATGTGCACACGCCCGGAACGGTCGGTGCCGACCTGGAGCGCGCGATTGGTGAACGCATCCACCTTCAGCGGCTTCATGCGTCAACTCCCGTGCGGAATGCCAGATTGCGACAGGACAGACCGGCGATCGGTTGCAAGCCGAGGCGCGCCAGCACACGATCCTGTGCTGCCACCAGCTGCGCATGCACGTCAGCGAGGTTGAACGCGCAGGTGCTGGCCTGCAGTTCGCGACCTTCCACTGTGTGACGCACGAACGCATCGATCGCCACCGTCGGCAGGCCTTCAGCGCGGAGCGCGTTCTGCCAGTAGTGCCGGCCGAGATTGGCCTCGAGGCCAAGTTGCGGCGGCAGCGCATCGATGCAGTCGGCAGAACTGGCCTCGCGCAGTCCGTCGGCACGCCATCGGCCGCCTGAACAAGGCATGAACAGCAGCAGTACCGGCACGTCGTCGCCGCGCGCTGCAGCGAGCAGTTGTTGCTGGGCCTTGATCAGACCGGGATGCAGGTCACTCTTCGAGGAGAGGCGTTCCAGCCTGGCCGCCACGGCGTCACAGTGGGCACGCACGAGTTCCAGCTGCTTGCGCGCATGGCCGCACAGCGGGATGCTCGGCACCGGCTTGTCACTGCTGCGCTTGTCCTCGATGCAGACCGCCTCGTCGCCGGGCAGACCGAGTCGCGCCGAGATCTGCAGGCTGGCCTGCCAAGAGCATCAGCATCCAGCCCGCCGCGCGCATGTAGCTGTTGTGGTACTCGGCCAGTCTCTCGACGACCCACCGCTTGCCTGGGTGCCTGGCCGCCAAGTCATCGACGAGCCAGCGACGTGCCTCGATCAGCACGTCGTCTGCCGGCGCGACGTTGGAGCCGTAGTGCTGCTGCTGCGACGCCAACGCCGTGACCTGGCCCCATCCGAGGCCTTCGCTCCAAGCTTGGCAAGCGTCCGCGACGTCGGCTGGCGTGAGGCGAGCGTAGTAGTGCTTGCTCAGCTGCGTACGCTCGAAGTCGTTGCAGGCCACGGCCACCAGGTGCAGGTCCTTGCCACCTTCGATGAGCAAGCGCGCGCGCGAACTGATGAAGCGCGCGACACTGACGAAGTGATTGGCGTCGGCTGGCAAGGGCGTCTGCGGCCCAAGGTCATCGGCAAGCGACAGGTCACCGACAAACACCGCCGCTGGATGGCGCGCCATGGCATCGAGGAGCGCACGCTGCAGCAGCTCAGGGATCGGACGCGTCAGGGTGTCGCCACCCGACGTGCCGCCGTCCGAGGTGGACTGCGCCTTGTTGCGAACGACCTCGCCAAGCTCCGCGTGAATGAGCCCCGCGTTCGGGTCGATCCAGATCCCATCGCCCGGTCGGCCGACCAGCGGGACGTCGTCGACATCCTTAATCGGCAGGCCAAGGCAGGTTGCGAGCATGACCTTCAGGTCGGTGCCCGACCCCGCGACCACGCGGTCCGCGATGCGCGCGGCGGCCGCGGTCCACTCGGCCGCCGTGCACTCGCTCCAGCCTGCCACGCCTTGCCTCTTGCGGTGAGCGGCATGATGGAAGCTCGCCGCCAGCCGGTGCGTCCACCGCCGGGCGTGCCGAACGCGGCGCGGCGCTTCCGAATGCGAGCGTGGTGGCTCGAGCAGGCGTCGCCAGCGTTCGCGCATGCGCGCGGTCTTCAAGGCCAACGAACCGTCGGCGCGCGCACGTTGGTGCGCCGCCGCGGCGCCGCGCACGCGATGGATTTCGAGC
>CALJUI010000163.1 GCA_937975735.1 uncultured Rubrivivax sp. | reverse complement strand
CACCCTGGCCTGGGCGGTGCGCGCGGCGCTGCGCTCGAGCCTGCCCGAGGCCGAGCGCTGGGCAATGGTGAAGCGCGCGATCGCGGCCATGCCCGACGCCGAGCGCGAGGACCCGGCCTGGATCTACTGGGATGCCCGCGCCACGCTCGCGCTGGCGCCGGAGGGTGCCGCCGGCGACACGGCTCGCGCGACGGGCCGGCGCACGCTGGAGTCGATCGCCGGGCGGATGGACTTCTACGGCAAGCTCGCCACCGAGGACCTCGGCCGCCAGGTCGCGTTGCCGCCGGCGCCGGCGCCGCTGAGCGACGCCGAGCGCGAGGCCATCCGCCAGGTCCCCGGCCTGCAGCGCGCCTTGCACAGCTTCTCGCTCGGCCTGCGCAGCGAGGGCGTGCGGGAGTGGAACTTCACGCTGCGCGACCTGGTCAGCGACCGCCAGCTGCTCGCCGCCGCGCAGTGGGCCTGCGAGCGCGAGGTCTGGGACCGCTGCATCAACACCAGCGACCGCACGCGCGCCGAGGTCGACATGAACCAGCGCTTCCCGATGCCCTTCCGCAAGGAGGTGGTCGCGCAGTCGCGCGAGATCGGGCTCGACCCGGCTTACGTCTACGGGCTGATTCGGCAGGAGTCGCGCTTCATCATGGACGCGCGCTCGCACGTCGGCGCCAGCGGCCTGATGCAGCTGATGCCGGCCACCGCGCGCTGGACCGCGAAGAAGATCGGACTCGACTTCTCGCCGTCGATGATCACCGACCGCGACGTCAACCTGAAGCTGGGCACCAACTACCTGAAGCTCGCGCTCGACGACTTCCAGGGCTCGCAGGTGCTGGCCGCCGCCGCCTACAACGCCGGCCCGAGCCGATCGCGCCGCTGGCGCGAGGGCCCGGTCGTCGAGACCGCGATCTGGGCCGAGAACATCCCCTTCAGCGAGACCCGCGACTACGTCAAGAAGGTGCTGTCCAACGCCACCTGGTACGCCGCGCTGATCAACGGCCAGGTCGGCTCGCTGAAGGGCCGGCTCGGTAAGACGATCGGCCCGAAGCCGGTCGACGCCCCCGAAGACAACCGCGACCTGCCGTGAAGAACATCCTCGTGCTCGGCGGCACCGGCTTCGTCGGCCGGTCGGTCTGCGAGCGGCTCGTAAGGCGCCGCGCCGACGGCCGCATCGTCGTGCCGACGCGGCGCATCGGCCACGGCCGGCCGGTGATGCCGCTGCCCACCGTCGTGCTGCAGCAGGCCGACGTGCACGACGACGCCACACTGCGCCGGCTGGTCGAGGGGCGCGACGCGGTGATCAACCTGGTCGCCATCCTGCACGGCAACTCCGCGGCCTTCGACCGCGTGCACGTGCAATTGCCGCGCCGGCTGGCCGCCGCCTGCGAGGCCGCCGGCGTGCGCCGCGTGGTGCACGTGAGCGCGCTCGGCGTCGGCGCCGACGCGCCGTCGAACTACCTGCTCAGCAAGGCCGCCGGCGAAGCCGCGCTGCGCCAGGCGGCGCTGGACCTGACGGTGCTGCGGCCGTCGGTGATCTTCGGCGCGAACGACCGCTTCCTGAACCTGTTCGCCTCGATGCAGGCGGTGCTGCCGGTGGTGCCGCTGGCCGGCGCCGACGCGCAGTTCCAGCCGGTCTGGGTCGAGGACGTGGCGGCGGCCCTGGTCGCCGCACTGGACCGCCCTAACAGCATCGGCCAGGTGTTCGAGTGCGCCGGCCCGAAGGTCTACACGCTGGCCGAACTCGTGCGTCTCGCCGGCCGCTGGGCCGGGCACGAGCGACCGGTGATCTCGCTGCCGATGGCCATTGGCCGGCTGCAGGCGGCGATGATGGCGCTGATGCCCGGCGAGCCGCTGATGTCGAAGGACAACCTCGACTCCATGCGCGTGCCCAACGTCGCCACCGGCCAGCTGCCGGGGCTGGACACGCTCGGCATCACCGCCAGCGCGCTCGAGGCGATCGGCCCGCAGTACCTGGCCCCGGTGCGCGGCCGCGGCCGCCTCGGCCCCTGGCGCGCCCACGCGCGCCGTTGAACGCGGAGATCGCCCATGGCGCTGCGGCTGGTCATCGGCAACAAGAACTACTCGTCCTGGTCGATGCGGCCCTGGGTGTTGATGCGCGCGCTCGAGATCCCGTTCGAGGAGACCAAGCTGCGCTTCGACTTCGCCGAGGGCTCGCCTTTCCGCCGCGCGGTCGCGAAGGTCAGCCCGGCCGGCCGCGTGCCGGTGCTGCTGCTCGAGGACGGCACCGCGGTGTGGGACTCGCTGGCCATTGCCGAGACCTTGAGCGATCTGTTCCCCGGCGTCGGCGTCTGGCCGGGCGCGCTGGCCGAGCGCGCCCGCGCGCGCAGCCTGTGTGCCGAGATGCACGCCGGCTTCTCGGCGCTGCGCACCCACTGCCCGATGAACATCGAGGCGAGCCTGGCGGAGGCCGGCGCGCGGGTGTGGGCCGAACACGAAGCGGTGCGCGGCGACGTCGCGCGCATCGAGGCCATGTGGGCCGACGCGCTGGCGAAGAGCGGCGGGCCGATGCTGTTCGGCCGCTTCGGTGCGGTCGACGCCTTTTACGCGCCGGTGTGCATGCGGCTGCGCAGCTACGCATTGCCGGTGTCCGACACCACGCGGTCCTACGTCGAGCGGGTCGTCGCAGTGCCGGCGGTGCGCCAGTGGATTGACGACGCGCTGGCCGAGCGCGACTTCATCGCCGAGGACGAGCCTTACCGAACGGCCCCATGAAGGTCTACGAGGTCGGCGGTGCGGTGCGCGATGCCCTGCTCGGCCGGCCGGTGAGCGACCGCGACTGGGTCGTCGTCGGCGCGACGCCGCAGCAGATGATCGACGCCGGCTACAAGCCGGTGGGGCGCGACTTCCCCGTCTTCCTGCACCCCGACAGCGGCGAGGAGTACGCGCTGGCGCGCACCGAGCGCAAGTCGGCGCCGGGCTACCACGGCTTCACCTTCCACGCCGCACCCGACGTCACCCTCGAGCAGGACCTGGCGCGGCGCGACCTGACCATCAACGCCATCGCGCGCGCCGAGGACGGCACGCTGATCGACCCCTACGACGGCCAGGGCGACCTGCGCCGGCGGGTGCTGCGCCACGTGTCCGAGGCCTTCGTCGAGGACCCGGTGCGGGTATTGCGGCTGGCCCGCCTGAGCGCGCGCTTCCCCGACTTCGAAGTCGCACCGGAGACGGGCGCGTTGCTGCGCCGGATGGTCGAGCACGGCGAAGTCGATCACCTCGTCGCCGAGCGCGTCTGGCAGGAGCTGTCGCGCGGGCTGATGGAGGGCCTGCCGAGCCGGATGTTCGAACGCCTGCGCGAGTGCGGCGCGCTGGCGCGGCTGCTGCCCGAGGTCGAGCGCCTGTGGGGCGTGCCGCAGCGCGCCGAATACCACCCGGAGGTCGACACCGGTGTGCACCTGATGATGGTGCTGGACCAGTGCGCGCGCCTGGCCGCGCCGCTGCCGGTGCGCTGGGCCTGCCTGGTGCACGACCTGGGCAAGGGCACCACGCCGCGCGACGAATGGCCACGCCATGTCGGCCACGAAGGCCGCAGCGCGAAACTGGCGCGCGCGATCGGCGAGCGGCTGCGCGTGCCGAACGACTGCCGCGAGCTCGGCGACGCCGTCGCCCGCGAGCATGGCCATGTGCACCGCAGCGGCGAGCTCGGCCCGGCCGCGCTGGTGCGTCTGCTGGAGCGCTGCGACGCACTGCGCCGACCCGAGCGCTTCGATCATCTGCTGCTGGCCTGCGAGTGCGACGCGCGCGGCCGCCGGGGCCACCAGGACGACCCCTACCCGCAGCGCGAGCGGCTCGCGCGCGTGCTCGCGCTGGCGCAGTCCGTCGACAGCGCCGCGGTCGCCGCCGAGGCGATCGCCGCCGGCCGCCAAGGGCCGGCGATCGGCGCCGCGGTGACCGAGGCGCGCGCCCGCGCCGTCGCCGCGGGGCTGGAGGCCGCATGAAGCTCGCCGAGGGCATCCGCCGGCACGGCTTTCGCAAGTGGTAC
>CALJUI010000162.1 GCA_937975735.1 uncultured Rubrivivax sp. | reverse complement strand
CGGGTTGCGGTCGAACGGCATGCCCAAGTGCTCGAGCTCGTAGACGACCTTCGGCGCCTCGCGGCACATGAACTCGATGGTGTCCTGGTCACCGAGCCAGTCCGAGCCCTTGATGGTGTCGTAGAAGTGGTAGTGCCAGTTGTCCTCGGACATGTTGCCCAGGCTGGCGCCGATGCCGCCTTGCGCGGCCACCGTATGCGAGCGCGTCGGGAAGACCTTGCTCAGCACCGCCACATTCAGGCCCGCCATCGACAGGCGCAGCGAGGCCTGCATGCCGGAGCCGCCGGCGCCAACGATGACGACGTCGAACTTGCGACGCGGGAGATTGGCGAGGGACATGGGTCAGAGCCTCCAGAGCACTTGCAGCGCCCAGCCGGCACAGCCGACCAGCCAGACGATGGTGGCCACCTGCAGCACCAGGCGCAGGCCCACCGGCTTGATGTAATCCATCCAGATGTCGCGCACGCCGACCCAGGCGTGCCACAGCATCGAGACGATCACGACGAAGGTCAGGAACTTCATCCACTGCGACGAGAAGATCCCCGCCCAGCGGTCATAGCCCAGCGGCCCGGGCAGCAGCACCTGCACCAGCACCGCGATGGTGAACAGCGCCATCAGCGCCGCCGTGACGCGCTGGCTCAGCCAGTCGCGGAACCCGTAGCCCGCGCCGACGACGAGCCGCTTCGAACCATGATTGATCGCCATCGCCGCCTCCTCAGTACAGGCCGAACAGCTTGGCCGCGATGGCCAGCGTCAGCACCGTGCCCAGCACCAGCGTGACCCACGCAGAGCTGGCACCCTGGCTCTTGGACACCGTGTGCCTGGCGTCCATGACCAGGTGGCGAACGCCGGCGATGAAGTGGTGCAGGTAGGCCCAGATCACGGCCAGGGCCACCAGCTTGATGAACCAGCCCGGCAGGCCCAGCAGGCCGGCCGTGAAGGCGCTGGTGAAGGCGTCGTAGCTGATCTCGGAGCTGACGCTGGTGTCGAACATCCAGATCACGAAGGGCATCAGCAGGAACAGGATGGCCCCGCTGACCCGGTGCAGGATCGACACGATGCCTGCCGGCGGCAGCCGGTAGCGCACGATGTCGGTCACGTGGATGTTGCGGAAGACGGGCCGTTCCTTCAGGGTTTCTGCCATCGTGTTGTCCTTCTCGGGTCCACGCGCCCCGGGTACGGGCGCGTTACAAAAGCCCACGGAGTTTATTGCAACGCAGCAGCCTTACGCGGGGCTGCGCGTGCTTGATCCGCGTGCGGCCCGGGGCCTTGCGCGACGTCGCTTGCCATCGCTCAGCCGAGCTCGTTGCGGTAGTGGTGGGCCCGGGTGTCGTACAGGCCGCGCCGCAGTTCCACCCGCTTGTCGCCATAGGAGCACGACCGCCGCTCCCCCGACAGCCGCGCCGCGCCCCCCGGC
>CALJUI010000161.1 GCA_937975735.1 uncultured Rubrivivax sp. | reverse complement strand
TCTCCCACCGCGTCCGCACCTTCGTGCCGGGGGTCTCCACCTGCCCCTGGTCCAGCGTTCCGTGGTGGGCACGGCCGGTGCGGATCTTCTGCAGCTCGCCCTTGAGCGTCTCGATGGTGCGGCCCATCTTGTGCTCGGCCGTCTTGTGGATCTCGGGGATATTGCCCGTGCTCATCGACGTCTCCTTCGATATTCGTTCAAACGTGGACCAGGGTGCCCTCGTCCTCGCCCTGCACGACGCGCTCCAGTGCGCCCGGCTTGAAGATGCTGAACACCTTGATCGGCAGCTTCTGGTCGCGGCACAGCGCAAAGGCGGTCGCGTCCATCACCTGCAGGTTGCGCACGATGGCGTCGTCGAACGTGATCGTCACATAGCGCTCGGCCGACGGGTCCTTGGCCGGGTCGGCGCTGTACACGCCGTCGACCTTGGTGGCCTTCAGCACGATGTCCGCACCGATCTCGGCGCCGCGCAGCGCCGCGGCGGTGTCGGTGGTTAAGAAGGGGTTGCCGGTGCCGGCCGCTAAGATCACGACCTTGCCTTCCTCCATGTACTGAAGCGCCTTCGGCCGCACGTAGGGCTCGACCACCTGCTCGATGTTGATGGCCGACATTACACGCGCGGTCAGGCCCTCCTGGCGCATCGTGTCGGCCAGCGCCAGCGAGTTCATCACCGTGGCCAGCATGCCCATGTAGTCGGCCGTGGCGCGGTCCATGCCGCCGGCGCCGCCGGCCACGCCGCGGAAGATGTTGCCGCCGCCGATGACGACCGCCACCTGCACGCCCAGCTCGGTCACGCGCTGGACCTCGCGCACCATGCGCACGATCGTCGCGCGGTTCATGCCGTAGGCATCCTCGCCCATCAGGGCCTCACCGGAGAGCTTCAGCAGGACACGCTTGTAGGCCGGCATGCGGTGCAACCCCCGTGACGATCGATCATGGTGCGCAAGTCTAATCGCCGGGGCCCTGAGGCCCCGGCGTCAGGCGCCTTCTTTACCTCAGGCGCCCTTGGCGGCGGCGACCTGGGCCGCGACCTCGGCGGCGAAGTCGTCGGCCTTCTTCTCGATGCCCTCGCCGACCA
>CALJUI010000160.1 GCA_937975735.1 uncultured Rubrivivax sp. | reverse complement strand
CGCGGCCGCCGGCAGGCCGGCCGCGGCGCGCGCCTCGGCCAGGCTCTGGTCGAGCCCGGCGGCGAACTCGCTGCCCGAGGGAACGCCTTCGCGCGCCTTCTGCCAGTGCTCGATGGCGGCCTGGTAGTCGCGCCGCTCCATCGCCGCGCTGCCGGCCAGCGCCAGCGCCTTGATGTTGGCCGGGTCGGCCTGCAGCGCGAGCTTGATCAGGCGCTCGGGCTCGCCGGCCAATGAGCGGCCCTGCGTCATCGCCAGACTGTCGGCGTAGTCGGCGAGCAGCTGGGCGTCGCCCGGCTTGCGCGCAACGGCCTGCGAGAAGGCGTCGCGCGCCAGCTCGAAGCGCTGCATCGACGAATACGCGCGGCCGAGCAGGGCCCAGCCCTCGGGGTCGTCCGGTTGCTCGCGCATGCGCTGGGCCAGCCGGTCGATCAGGGTCTCGACGTCCTGCGCCGTGGCTTCCTGCGCCGGCTTGCGGAGGATCGGGTCGAGTCCGTCGCGGTTGCCGAGCTGCAGGTACAGGCCGACGGCCAGCACCGGCAGGCCCAGCGCCAGCAGCGCCGCGCTGGCGCGGCTGCGCCCGCCGCGTGCCGGCGCCTCGGCGGCGTCGGCTTCCTCGAGCACGCGGCGCTCGAGTTCGGCGCGGGCCGTGGCCACCTGTTCGGCCGGCAGGGTGCCGGCCGCCGCCTCGGCCTCGAGCTCGGCGAGCTGGTCGCGCAGGATGCGCAGGTTGCTCGCGCGCACGTCGACCGTCGGGTCGGTGGCCGCGCCGCCCTTGAGCAACGGCCGCAGCAGCGCGATCAGGGCGGCGATCACCAGCGCCGCGGCAAGGATCCAGAACAGGGTCATTCGGCTTTCGCGTCGGCACGGCCGAGCAGTTCGCTGGCGCGCCGGTGTTCGGCGGCGGTCAGCGGGGCGGGCGGCTCGTGGCGGCGCCGGTCGAGCAGGCGCCACAGCGCCACCAGCATCACCGCCAGCAGCACGAAGGGCCCGCCCCAGAGCAGCCAGGTCAGCGGCTTGACCGGCGGGCGGTAGAGCACGAAGTCGCCGTAGCGCTGGACCATGAAGTCGAGGATCTCGCGCTCGCTGCGGCCGGCGCGCAGCTGTTCGCGGATCTGGCCGCGCAGGTCCACCGCGAGGTCGGCGTTGGACCCGGCGATCGTCTCGTTCTGGCAGACCAGGCAGCGCAGTTCGTGCGCGATGCGCATCACCTCGGCCTCGAGCGCCGGGTCGGCGGCCAGCGGGCGCGCGGTCTGCGCCGCCGCGCCCGCGCTGCCCAGCAGCAGCAGCACGGTCAGCAGCAGCCTAAGCATTCAGCTTGGCCAGCAGCGGCAGGATCTGCTCGCGCAAGGCCTGCGGCGTGATCGGGCCGATCTGCTTGAAGCGGATCACGCCGGCCTTGTCGATCACGAAGGTCTCGGGCACGCCGTAGACGCCGAAGTCGATGCCGACGCGGCCGTCGGCGTCGACCAGCACCGCGGCGTAGGGGTTGCCGTGGCGGGCCAGCCAGCGGGTCGCGTCCTCGGTCTTGTCCTTGTAGTTCAGGCCGACCACGCGGACCTGGCCGGTGCGGGCGAGCTCGGTGACCAGCGGATGCTCGGCCAGGCAGGGCACGCACCAGGACGCGAACACGTTGAGCACCCAGACCTGGCCCTTGAACTGGTCGGACGCAATGACCTGGCCGGGCTGCCCGAGCAGCGGCAGCGCGAACGACGGCGCGGCCTTGTCGATCAGCGGCGACGGCACCTCGCGCGGGTCGAGCTTCAGCCCGACCGCCAGGAAACCGGCCAGCACGACGAACAGCGCCAGCGGGATCAGGTAGCGCTTCATGGCGTCGCGCTGCCGGCCGGCAGCCGCTCGGGCGCGCTGCGGCGCAGCCGGTAGCGGCGGTCGGCGACGGCGAGCAGGCCGCCGATCGACATCAGCAGGCAGCCGCCCCAGATCCAGTTGACGAAGGGCTTGACGTACAGGCGCACGCTCCACGCCGCGCCGCCCTCCAGCGGTTCGCCCATCGACACGTAGAGATCGCGCGTGACGCCGCGGTCGATCGCGACCTCGGTCATCGGCATCCGGCTGACGGTGTAGGTGCGCTTCTCCGGGTACAGCGTGTCGACGACCCGGCCGTCCTTCGACACCGTGAAGGTCGCGCGCACCGCGACGTAGTTCGGGCCCTGCACGTCGCGCAGGCCGGTGAGCTGGAAGTCGTATCCGCCGGCCTGCGCGGTGCTGCCGACTTCCATGCGCAGGTCCTGCTCGGTCTCGTAGCCGCCGACCAGCGTCACGCCGACGATGAACACCGCGACGCCGACATGCGCCAGCAGCATGCCGTACCAGCTGCCGGTCTGGGTGCGCAGGCGCTGGCCCCAGACGGCCAAAGGTTGGCCGCGCACGCGCTCGTAGAGCGTCAGCGCCGAGGTCGCGACGATCCACGCGGCCAGGAACAGGCCGAAGCCGACCAGGGGCTTGAAGCTGCCGAGCACGAAAGGCAGCACGATCGCGACCAGCAGACTCACCGCTGCCGCCCAGCGCAGCTGCACCGCGAGCTCGGGCAGCGAGGCCTTCTTCCAGCGCGCGATCGGGCCGACGCCCATCAGGAACATCGCCGGCGCCATCAGCGGCACGAAGACGGCATTGAAGTAGGCCGGGCCGACCGAGATCTTGCCCAGGCCCAGCGCGTCGATGACCAGCGGGTACAGCGTGCCCAGCAGCACCGCGGCCACCGCGACCATCAGCAGCACGTTGTTGGCCAGCAGCGCGCCTTCGCGCGAGACCGGATCGAACATCCCGCCGACGCCGACCTTCGGCCCGCGCCAGGCGAAGAGCAGCAGCGAGCCGCCGATCACCGCGACCAGGAAGCCGAGGATGAAGATGCCGCGCGCCGGGTCGGTGGCGAAGGCGTGCACCGAGGAGAGCACGCCCGAGCGCACGAGGAAGGTGCCCAGCAGCGACAGCGAGAACGCGATGATCGCCAGCAGCACGGTCCACATCTTGAAGCCGCCGCGCTTCTCGGTCACCGCCAGCGAGTGGATCAGCGCGGTGCCGGCCAGCCAGGGCATGAACGAGGCGTTCTCGACCGGGTCCCAGAACCACCAGCCGCCCCAGCCGAGCTCGTAGTAGGCCCAGGCGCTGCCGAGCGCGATGCCCAGCGTCAGGAAGACCCAGGCGATCGTCGTCCACGGCCGCGACCAGCGCGCCCAGGTGGCGTCCAGGCGCCCCGACATCAGCGCCGCGATCGCGAACGCGAAGGCCACCGAGAACCCGACGTAGCCCATGTAGAGCAGCGGCGGGTGGAAGATCATGCCCGGGTCCTGCAGCAGCGGGTTCAGGTCGCGGCCGTCGGGCGCGGCCGGCAGCAGGCGCACGAACGGGTTCGACGTGAAGAGCGTGAACAGCAGGAAGCCGCAGCTGATCAGCCCCATGATGCCGAGCACGCGCGCGACCATCACTTCGGGCAGCTGGCGCGAGAACGATGCCACCGCGACCGTCCAGCCGGCGAGGATCAGCGCCCACATCAGGATCGAGCCTTCGTGGTTGCCCCAGACCGCGGTGATGCGGTAGTGCAGCGGCAGCGCGGAGTTCGAATGCATCGCCGCGAGCTCGACCGAGAAGTCGTGGTTGACGAAGGCCGCGGTCAGGCAGCCGTAGGCCAGCACCAGCAGTGCGAAGTGCAGCAGCGCCGCCGGCCGCGCCAGCGCCATCCAGCCGGCGTGGCCGCGCCAGGCGCCGGCCAGCGGCAGCGCGCTCTGCGCCAGCAGCACGACGGCCAGCGCGAGGATCAGCGCGAAGTGGCCGAGCCCGGGGATCATTTGGGCGTGTCCATCGGCTGGCCCAGCGAAGGCATCTGGCCTTGATTGGCCTTGGCCAGCGCCTCGGCGGCTTCCGGCGGCATGTAGTTCTCGTCGTGCTTGGCCAGCACCTGGTCGGCGCGGAACACGCCGTCGGCGCCGAGCTTGCCCTGAGCGACGACGCCTTTGCCCTCCTGGAACAGGTCGGGCAGCATGCCGGTGTAGGTGACCGGCACCGTCTTCGCGGTGTCGGTGACGACGAAGCGCACGGTCAGACCGTCGCTGTCGCGCTGCACGCTGCCGGCTTCGACCAGCCCGCCGACGCGGAACGCGCGGTCGCGCGGCGCCTCGTCGGCCGCGATCTGCGACGGGCTGAAGAAGAACACGAGGTTGCTCTGGAAGGCGTTGAGCACGAGGGCGGCGGCGACGGCGAGCGTCGCCAGCCCGCCGCCGATCGCCAGCGCGCGCTTGGTGCGGGGTTTCATTGGTCGATCTCCTGCAGGAGGGCCTTCCGACGCCAGCGGAGGGACAGAAGTTCCACGCCGATCACCAGCGCGGTCATGCCGAAAGAGCCCCAGACGTACAGGCCGTAGCCGCCCATCGCGAGGAAATCGGACAAGCTGGACCAGTGGAGGTTCATGAGGCCACCGGCAGGTGCGCGCGCGTCCACGCCGCGCCCTGCTCGCGTTCGAGGATGATGACCCGCAGCCGCGCCAGCACGATCGCGAAGCAGTACATCCACAGCGCCAGCGACATCACGAGCATGCCCTGGAGCATGATCGCCGCCATCGTCGGCGCCTTGGTCAGGCTGACCGACGCGCCCTGGTGCAGCGTGTTCCACCACTGCACCGAGAAGTAGATGATCGGCACGTTGACCACGCCCACCAGCGCCAACACCGCCGAGGCGCGGTCGGCGCGGCGCTCGTCCTCGATCGCCGCGCGCAGCGACAGGTAACCGATGTAAAGGAAGAGCAGGATCAGCTCGGACGTGAGGCGCGCGTCCCACACCCACCAGGTGCCCCAGGTCGGCTTGCCCCACAGCGCGCCGGTCCACAGCGACAGGAAGGCCATCAGCGCGCCGGTCGGCGCGATCGCCTGCGCCAGCATCGACGCCAGCCGGGCATTGAAGACCAGCCCGACGCCGGCCCAGAACGCCATCGCCACGTAGAGCACCATCGACATCCACGACACCGGCACGTGCACGAAGATGATCCGGTAGCTGTCGCCCTGCTGGAAGTCGGTCGGCGCCACGCCCAGGCCGATGAACAGCCCGGCCGCGGTCAGCAGGACCGCCGCCGCGGCGAACCACGGCACGGCCCGCCCGGCCAGCGGGTAGAAGCGCTGCGGCGCGGCGTAGTAGAACCAGTTGATGCGGTCGCGGGCCATGGGCAACGTCGGATTGTGCCGCATCGACCGGGTTCGGACGTGGTGCTGGCCCGTCCGGGCCATCGCGCTGGCGGGTCATCGATGGTCGCCATAATCGACCGCATTCCCGTCCTGTGCCGGCCGCGCCGGAGCGTCGTCGCCCGGTGGCGCGGGCTTTCCAGCGCCATGTCCTTCCCACCGGTGCCGTTCGCGGACTTCATCGCCCCTCGCTTGGCACGCCCGGTGCTGATCGCCTGCGCGCTCGCTGCCGGCGCGGCACAGGCCCAGTCGCCGGCTGCCGCGTCGGCGCCGCCGCAGGCCCGGACCGCCGCGCTCGGCGACATCGCGCTGCGCCCGGTGCGCGAGGTCAGCGCGGTGGTCGTTGCA
>CALJUI010000159.1 GCA_937975735.1 uncultured Rubrivivax sp. | reverse complement strand
GGGTGCGCAGCAGGCGGCGCAGACGCGGCCAGTCGAAGCCGGCGCCGGGGTCCGCCTTGCACCCGGGTGCGACCTGCTCATGGCCCACAACCTCGTCGATGGCGTACCGCGCACGCAGCGCCGCGAGCAGCCGCGCCAGCGCACGGTACTGAGGCGCGTCGAAGCGCTCGCCTTCCAGGCCCTCGAGCTCGATGCCGACGGAGAAGTCGTTGCAGTTCGCCCGGCCTCGCCAGCGCGACACGCCGGCATGCCAGGCACGCCGGTCGCAGGCGACGAACTGCGTCACCGCGCCGTCACGACGGATGAAGAAGTGCGCCGACACGCGCAGCCCGCGCAGCGCGCCGAAGTAAGGGTGGGTGTCGTGATCGAGCCCGTTGGTGAACAGCAGTGCGACCTCCGGGCCGCCGTAGATGCCCGGCGGCAGGCTGATCGAATGCACGATGGCCAACGTCACGCGCGTGTGTCTGGGCCGTGGCCCGTGGTTGGGTGACTCGATCCGTGCGGCGCGGCGCCACCAGCCTCGCGACCAGGCGCGAGAACCGGCCCGACCGCCGGCCATGCTATTCGGCGTCGTCACGGTCGGGCGAGCCGTCGCCCAGGCTGGCGTCCACGCCCAGCCGTGCCATGCGATAGCGCATCTGGCGCAGCGTCAGCCCCAGGCTGGCGCCGGCGGCGGTGCGGTTGAAGCGGTGGCGCTCGAGCGCGCGCTCGAGGATGTCGCGCTCGACCTGGTCCAGGTGGGCCGCCAGGTCGGTGGGCAGCGCCGCGGGCACCAGCGAAGCGTCTGTCGATGGCACCGGCACCGAGGGGGCAAGCGCTGGCGCCGTGTCGGCGCCGCCATCGTCGGCCAGGCCCAGGTCGGCCGGCTCGAGGCGGTCGCTGCCGGACAGCGCCAGCGCACGATGCAGCAGGTTCTCCAGCTCGCGCACATTGCCCTGGAAGGGATGGGCCTGCAGCCGCGCCAAGGCATCGGCCGACAGCGTGGGCACCGGCGTGACCCCGGCCTCGCGCGCGATGCGCGTCAGCAGCGCGTCGCAGATCAACGGCAGGTCGGCCAGCCGCTGGCGCAGTGGTGGCACCGTGATGCCGATGACATTGAGCCGGTAATACAGGTCCTGGCGGAACCGGCCGGCCTGCACCTCCGCCCCCAGCTCCTTGTGCGTGGCGCTGACCAGGCGCACGTCGATCGGCGTCTCGGCCACGGCGCCCACCGGCCGCACCGCGCGCTCCTGCACGGCACGCAGCAGCTTGCTCTGCATGGCCAGCGGCAGGTCGCCGATTTCGTCGAGGAACAAGGTGCCGCCCTGGGCCGCCTGGAAGAAGCCTTCGCGATCGTCCTGGGCGCCCGTGAAGGCGCCCTTGCGGTAGCCGAAGAACTCGGCCTCCAACAGCTGCTCCGGGATGGCCCCGCAGTTGACGGCGACGAAGGGCCGCGCCGCGCGGGGCGAATTCTCGTGGATGGCGCGTGCGACGAGCTCCTTGCCGGTGCCGGACTCGCCATGCACCAGCACCGGCGCCAT
>CALJUI010000158.1 GCA_937975735.1 uncultured Rubrivivax sp. | reverse complement strand
CCGGCGCGGGCGGCGGGGCCTCGCGCGTCACCGTGATGGCGGGGGCCGGCGGCGGGTTGTTGACCACGATCTCGGGCGGCGGCACGAAGGACGGCGGCGGCGGCGCGAACTTCGGCGGCGGCGGCAGGTTCTCCGGCGGTGGCGGTGGCGGAGGCTTGACCTCCTCGATGAGCTTGGTCTCGATCGGCGCCTTGATGACGTCGACGACCTTGCGCGCGAGGCCCGACACCAGTGCCCATGCGATCAACAGATGCATGGCGATCACGATGCCGATGCCCACGGCGTGCTTGCTCGGGTTGCGTTGTTGCTGAGCGTAGTCCACTTACATCCTCCGGCCGACGGCCCTGAGCAAGGGGCGTGCCGTGCCTCGTATCGGAATCGTTCTTGACGGCAAACTGACGTTGCCGCGGTGGCGGCGACTATACCCCCATCGGGGAGGGCACCCGCTTGGGGCATCACCTAGCATCGATCCCGGGGTTGCGGGCTAGGAATCGGGCCCGCGATGCGGTTGCGCAACGGGCGGGAACGCGGGCAGAAGGGGCCATGGCGCGACCGCGCCGACGGCGCTCAGCGGAAGGTCGCGAGCAGGCGCTCGAGCACCATCGTGAACGGCTGGTGCATCAGCGGCAGGGTCAGCAGCATGCCGAGCAGGCCGACGCCGATCGTCACCGGGAAGCCGATCGCGAAGATGTTGATCTGAGCCGCCACGCGCGAGATCATGCCCAGCATCAGGTTGACGAACAACAGCATCGTCACCAGGGGCAGGGCGATCCACAGGCCGGTCGAGAAGATCTCGGCGCCCCAGCGGTGCGGCATGGTGCTGCGCAGGAACTCGAACGGCTCCGGCCCGACCGGGAAGCTCGTGAAGCTCTGCACCAGCGCGGCGATCATCAGCAGATGGCCGTTGATCACGATGAACAGCCAGGCGACCGTGGTCCCCAGGAAGCGGCTCGTCGCCGTGGCGCTGCCGGAACTGACGGGATCGAAGAACCCGGCGAAGTTCAGGCCCATCTGCAGGCCGATGATCTCGCCGGCCATCTCGACCGCGGCGAACACGACCCGCACCGAGAACCCGATCGACAGCCCGATCACTACCTGCTGCAGCACCAGCAGCGCGGCGGTGGGCGAGTCCAGCGGCACTGGCTCGATCGGCGGCAGGCCGGCCTGGGCGGCCAGCGCGATCAGCGCCGCCAGGCCGACCCGCAGGCGCATCGGCACGGTCCGGGTGCCGAGCACCGGCAGCGACGAGAACAGCGCCAGTGCGCGCAGGAAGGGCCACACCACCGGCGTGATCCACGCCAGCAGCTGGGCTTCGGAGACCTCGATCATGCGCCGCGCCGGCTCAGCCGACCGCGCCCGGGATCGACTGCAGGATGCGCTGCAGGTACTCCACCAGCGTGCTCAGCATCCACGGGCCGGCGAACGCCAGCACGCCGACCGCGCCGACCACCTTCGGCACGAAGGACAAGGTGGCCTCGCTGATCTGCGTCGCCGCCTGGAAGATGCTGACCACCAGGCCGATCGCCAGCACCGTCAGCAGCACCGGCGCAGCCACGGTCAGCAGCATGAACAGGCCGTTCTGGCCGACGCTCAGGACTTGTTCGGCGTCCATCGTTTCCCCTAGACCGCGAACGAGGAGGCCAGCGAGCCGAGCAGCAGGTTCCAGCCGTCGGCCAGCACGAACAGCATCAGCTTGAAGGGCAGCGCGACCAGCACCGGGCTCAACATCATCATGCCCAGGCTCATCAGCACGCTGGCGACGATCATGTCGATGATCAGGAAGGGCACGAAGATCAGGAAGCCGATCTGGAACGCGCTCTTGAGCTCGCTGGTGACGAAGGCCGGCACCAGCACGCGCAGCGGCACCTCCTCGGACTTGACCTCGGCCGGCAGCTTGGCGAGCTTGGAGAACAGCTGCACGTCGGCCTGCCGGGTCTGCTTGAGCATGAACTCGCGCATCGGCGCCTCGCCGCGCCTGAGCGCCTCGTCGGCGGCGATCTGATTGGCGCTGAACGGCACCCAGGCCTGCTCGTAGACGCGGTCGAAGGTCGGCGCCATCACGAAGTAGGTCAGGAACAGGCTCATGCCGATGATCACCTGGTTCGGCGGCGCGGCCTGCGTGCCCAGCGCTTGGCGCAGCAGCGACAGCACGATGACGATGCGCGTGAAGCCGGTCATCAGCAGCAACAGCGCCGGCAGGAAGGACAGCGCGGTGAAGAACAGCAGGGTCTGCACCGGCACCGAGTAGCTGGTGCCGCCCGCGCCCTGACCGATCACCAGCGGCAGGTTGGCCCCGCCCTGCTGGGCGGCGGCGGTGCCGGCCGCCAGCAGGAGCGGCAGCGCGACGGCGATCCGGAACAGGTCAGCGCGACGCATCGTTGGCGTCTCCGCTGCGCATGCGCTGCAGCAGGCTGGCGAAGGCGGCGTTCGGCGTCGGCGGAGCGACGGCCAGCTCGGTCTGCGGCGGCATCGTGTGCAGCGTGGTGATCTGCTGCGGCGTCACGCCGAGCACCAGCCACTGGCGGTCGGCGCCACTGCCGACCTCCACCGCCACCAGGCGTTGCTGCGTCGACAGCGGCAGCGCCGCGACCTGGCGCATCACCTGGCCGGCCGATGCCGAGGCGCCGACCGGGCTGCGCTTGAGCAGCCACAGCACCAGAGGGATCAGGGCCAGGATCGCGACGAACCAGAGCAGCGCATTGAGATGGGCGCTCATGTCTTGGACAGCCGCCTCATGCGCTCGCTGGGCGTGACGATGTCGGTCAGGCGGATGCCGAACTTGTCGTTCACGACGACGACCTCGCCCTGGGCGATCAGGAAGCCGTTGACGAGCACGTCCATCGGCTCGCCGGCCAGCGCATCGAGCTCGACCACCGAGCCCTGCGCCAGCTGCAGGATGTGCTTGATCGGGATGCGGGTGCGGCCGAGCTCGACGGTCAGCTGGACGGGGATGTCCAGGATCATGTTGATGTCGTTGCCCGCTCCGGTGACACCGGTCGGCGAGAAACTCGCGAACGCCGCCGGCGCCACGGTCTCGGTGGCCGACACCTCGCTGGCGGCGGCCGCGCCCTTGCTCTCGGACAGCGCGGCGGCCCACTCGGCGGCCATCTTGTCCTCTTCGCTGGACGGATCGGTGGATTGATCTTGGGGTTCAGCCGACATGATGGTGTTCTCCGAGCCAGCCCAGCGTCGAGCCGGTCAGCGTCTTTTCGATCTTGATCGCGTAGCGACCCTTGGCGGTGCCGTAGTGGCAGTCGAAGATGGGCACGCCGTCGATCTTGGCGTGCACCAGCGGTTCGAGGTCCAGCTCGATGAAGTCGCCCGGCTTGAACGACAGCAGCTGCTCGACCGTGGCCGGGGCAGTCGCCAGCTCGGCGACCAGTTCGACCTCGGCCGACTGGATCTGGTGCTTGAGCAGGTTGACCCAGCGCCGGTCGGGCTCCGACGCGTCGCCCTGGATCGTCGAGTACAGCACGTCGCGGATCGGCTCCAGCGTCGAGTAGGGGACGCAGAAGTGCACCGCGCCGGAGGTGTCGCCGATCTCCAGCGTGAACGAGGTCGACACGACGATCTCGCTGGGCGTGGCGATGTTCGCGAACTGCGGCTGCATCTCCGAGCGCTGGTACTCGAGCTCGAGCGGATAGATGCCGTGCCAGGCCTTGCGGTACTCGGCGGTCACGGTCTCGACCAGGCGCTGGATCACGCGCTGCTCGGTCGGCGAGAAGTCGCGCCCCTCGATGCGGGTGTGGAACTTGCCGGCGCCGCCGAACAGCGAGTCGATCACCGCGAACACCAGGTTCGGTTCGCAGACGATCAGGCCGGAGCCGCGCAGCGGCTTGACGGTCATGATGTTGAAGTTCGTCGGCACGACGATCTCGCGCAGGAAGGCGCTGAACTTCTGCACCTTGATGCCGCCGATCGCCACTTCCGGCGACTTGCGGATCAGGTTGAACAGGCCGATGCGGATGTTGCGGGCGAAGCGCTCGTTGATGACCTCCATCGTCGGCATGCGCCCGCGGACGATGCGCTCCTGGCTGGCCAGGTCGTAGTCGCGGATGCCGCCCGAGGCGACCTCCTGCTCCTCGAGCTTCTGGCTCTCGCCGGTGATGCCCTGCAGCAGGGCGTCGACCTCGTCCTGCGAAAGGATCTGCTGGTTCATCTCACTGGACGATGAAGTTCGAGAAGTACACGGCCTTGATCGGCAGCGGCTCGGCGGCTTTTTTCTTGCGCTGACTCCTGGACTTGTCGCTGCCGGCGCGCGCGTCGGCCGGATCGTCCACGTCGTAGCCCAGCGCGCGCGAGGTCTCGCGCAGGATCTCGGCGGCCAACTGGTCCTTCCCGTCACGCTGCAGCAGTTCGGCGGAGGTCTTGTGCGCCAGCACCATCAGGATGTTGTTTCGGATCGCCGGCATGAAGACCTTGATCGCGTCGACCACCTTGCCGTCGGCGACCGCGAAGGTCACGCCGATCTGCGCGTAGCGCTCGGCCTCCTTGTCGGCCAGGTTGACGGTGAAGGGGTCGAGCGGCACGAACACCGGCGGCACCTTGGGGTCGGCCTGGGCGACGGCGGCGGGCGCGTCGTCCTCGGCGCCGGCCTCGTCGTCGGCCTGCGCCTTCTTCTTCAGGAAGAACAGCGCGCCGCCACCGGCCGCGACGAGCAGCACCACGACCGCGACCACGATGGTGATCAGCTTCTTCTTGCCCGACTTGGGCGCGACCGGCGCATCGCCTGCAACGGTGGCAGTGGACATGCAATCTCCTTCAGGGCTTGAAGGGGATTATTGAAACGATGGTCCGCGGCGAACGAAGGAAAAGGGGGGGCGAATCCGCCCCATGTCGGCGATCAGGCGTACAGGTCGACGACGCCACGCGGGCGGCCCGCCGTGACCGGGCGCTCGACGGATTCCGCCGCGAGTTCGGCGTCGGGGTTCGAGCCGCCCCGGCCGGCGCGGGCTTGCGGGTCGCGCGCCTGCGGATCGGCTTGGCGCGGCTGCTCGAACACGCCGCCGCCGGCAAGCGTCAGGCCCGACTCGCGCAGCGAACTCGCCAGCGAGGGCATCGACTGCTCGAGGACCTGGCGCGTCAGTGCCTGCTCGGCGACGAGGTCGACGCGGGCGATCTGGCCGGTGACGGTGATCTGCACCTGCACCGGCCCGAGTTCGGCCGGGTTCAGGTGCAGCCGGGCCTGCTTGATGCCATCGCGCGCGAGCAGGGTGAGCTGGGTGCCGAGGGCGGCGCCGAAGCCGGGGTGGTCGAGCGGCACGGCGACCTGCGCCTCGGGCATCGTCGACGTCGCGGCGCCGGCGCCGGCGCCGGCGGCGGGGGCGGCCGACGCCATCGGCGCGGCCGGGGTCGGCAGGCCTGGCA
>CALJUI010000157.1 GCA_937975735.1 uncultured Rubrivivax sp. | reverse complement strand
GTGGCCGACTGGACCTTCGGCATCCAGGACGACCGCCTGCAGGAGGTCGTCGACGAGGCGCGTGGCAAGGGCGCCAGGCTCGTCGTGCTGCTGTCGCACAACGGCATGGACGTCGACCTGAAGCTGGCCGGCCGCGTGACCGGCATCGACGCGATCTTCGGTGGCCACACGCACGACGGCGTGCCGGTCGCGGTGCCGGTGAAGAACGGCGGCGGCACCACGCTGGTGACCAACGCGGGCAGCAACGGCAAGTTCCTCGGTGTGATGGACTTCGAGGTCAAGGGCGGCAAGCTCGCGAACTGGCGCTACCGGCTGCTGCCGGTGTTCTCCAACATGCTCAAGCCCGACGCCGAGATGGACGCGCTGATCACCAAGGTCCGCGCGCCTTACGAGGGCAAGCTGGCCGATAAGCTGGCGGTCACCGACGGCGTGCTGTACCGGCGCGGCAACTTCAACGGCAGCTGGGACCAGTTGCTGTGCGACGCACTGATGGAGGTGCAGGGCGCGGAGATCGCGTTCTCGCCGGGCTTCCGCTGGGGCACCAGCCTGCTGCCGGGCGATGCCATCACGCGCGAGCTGCTGATGGACCAGGTCGCGACGACGTATTCGTACGCCACCGTCACCGAGATGACCGGGGCGACCATCAAGACCGTGCTCGAGGACGTCTGCGACAACCTGTTCAACCCCGACCCGTACTACCAGCAGGGCGGCGACATGGTGCGGGTCGGCGGCCTGACCTATGCCTGCGAACCCGGAGCGGCGATGGGCGCGCGCATCCAGGACATGCGCCTGAAAGGCCAGCCGATCGACCCGGCCAAGACCTACAAGGTCGCCGGCTGGGCGCCGGTGGCCGAGGACGCGAAGAGCGCCGGCCACAAGATGGTCTGGGACGTCGCCGAGCAATGGCTCAAGGCCAAGGGCCGGGTCTCGCCGCGCAAGCCGAACCTGCCGCGCCTGATCGGCGTGAAGGGCAACCAAGGGCTCGCATGAGCCCGTCACCGAAGGAGACGACGATGAAACGAATCCACCAGCTGTTGGCGTTCCTGGTCCTGGCCGGCGCGAGTGCCGTGGCGGCCGCGCAGGATCGGGTCGTCTACCACATCAACGACGCGGCGGAGAGTGCCCTCGGCACGCTGCGCAACATGAAGAACCACCTCGACACCGACCCGAGCGCCAAGCTCACGCTGGTGGCGCATGCGCAGGGGGTGGACTTCCTGATGAACGGCGCGAAGGACAAGAACGGCGCCGCCTATTCCGGCGCGGTGTCGGCACTGAAGGCGCGCGGCGTGACCTTCGAGATCTGCGAGATCACGCTGAAGAACCGCAACCTGTCGAAGGACCAGTTCATCCTGGAGGCGGAATTCACGCCCTCCGGCGTGGTGCGCCTGGCCAAGCTTCAGATCCAGGGCTACGCGTACATCAAGCCCTGAACGGGCGAGGGCTTGAGCGCCGTCAAGCCCTATATGCGCATGCACGGATAGATTAGGCGTCGGGAGGGCGCCTGGGATGTTCGAGTGGTTGACCGAGCGGCTCGGCGAGCCGTGGACGCTGGCGCTGACCGGCGCTTCGATCGGGCTGGCGTTCGGGTTCTTCGCGCAGCGCTCGCGTTTCTGCCTGCGCTCGGCGGTGATCGAGTTCGCGCGCACGCTCAAGGGCGGCAAGCTGACGGTCTGGCTGTTCGCCTTCGCCACCGCGGTGATCGCGACGCAGGCGCTGGCCTGGTTCGGCGCCTTCGACGCGACCGACGCGCGCCAGATCTCGGCCCGCGGCTCGCTGTCCGGCGCGGCGGTCGGCGGCGCGTTGTTCGGTATCGGCATGATCCTGGCGCGGGGCTGCTCGAGCCGTCTGCTGATCCTGGCCGCGCAGGGCAATCTGCGGTCGGTGATCTCGGGACTGGTGTTCGCGGTCGCGGCGCAGTCGGCCTGGACCGGCGCGCTGTCGCCGCTGCGCGAGACGATCTCGACGTGGTGGACCGTCGACGGCGGCACGGCGCGCGACCTGATCGTTCGCACCGGCATCGGCCATGGCGGCGCGCTTGCCTTCGGCGCGCTGTGGCTCGCGGCGGCGGTGGTCTGGGCGCGGCGCCAGCGCGTGCCGGCCTGGGGCTGGGGCGGCGCGATCGGCGTCGGGCTGGCGATCGCCGCGGCCTGGTGGGCCACCTACGCGATCAGCCAGGTTGCCTTCGACCCGCATCCGATCCAGGCGCTGAGCTTCACCGGCCCGTCGGCCGAAGTGCTGACGCGCGTGCTCTTCGTCAGCGACCGCCCCGTCAACTTCGACCTCGGGCTGATGCCCGGCGTGTTCGTCGGCTCGTTCCTCGCCGCCTGGTGGTTCGGCGAGCTCAAGCTCGAGGGCTTCGGCGGCGGCGCCAGCATGCGGCGCTACATCGTCGGCGCGATCCTGATGGGCTTCGGCGGCATGCTCGCCGGCGGCTGTGCGGTCGGCGCGGGCCTGTCCGGCGCGGCCGTGTTCACGATCACCTCGTGGGTCACGCTGTGCGCGATGTGGGCCGCCGCCGCGATCACCGACCGCCTGCTCGACCAGCGGCCGACGGGTCTGCTCGACGAACCGATCCAAGCGATCGCCGGCACGATGCCGGCCACCTGAAGGAAGCCCCATCGATGACCCCGCTACGCCGCCTGCTGGCCATTGCCGCGCTGAGCACTGCCGCCGCCCCTGCCGCCGCCAACGAGCACGCCCGCGCGGAGGAGATCGTGCAGGGCAAGTGCTTCATCTGCCACGGCATGGACGGCGAGAGTTCGAGCCCGGCGTTCCCGCGCCTGGCCGGCCAGAACGCCGCCTACATGGCGCGCCAGCTGGCCGACTACCAGAGCGGCAAGCGCGTGAGCTCGACGATGCAGCCGATGGTGGTCGACCTCAGTGCCGCCGACTTCGCCGCGCTCGGCCGCTACTTCGCGACCCGGCCGACCCGCGTGCACCCGGTCGACGACCCCGAGCTGGCACAGATGGGCCGCTTCATCTTCACCCGCGGCAACCCGTACGCGGGCGTGGCGTCGTGCAGCAGCTGCCACGGCGCCCAGGGCCACGGCAACGAGTCGCTGCCGCGGCTGGCCGGGCAGCATGCGCAGTACACCGAGCGCCAGCTCAAGCAGTTCAACAGCCGCGAGCGGACCAACGACAACGCCGTGATGCACAGCATCGCGTCCAAGCTGACCGAACTCGAGATCAAGGCCGTGTCGGCCTACATCAGCGGGCTGGAGTAGCCGCCGCGCCGGCCTCGCGTCACACGCTGCCGTCGGCGCGCAGCGCCGCGATCGCCCCGTCGTCGAGGCCGAGCTCCCGCAGGATCGGCTCGGTGTGCTGGCCGAGGGCGGGCACGCCCTCGCCGTCGGGCAGTTCGTCGGCATCGAAGCCGGCCGGCAGCCAGCCCGGGATCGGACCGACCGGGCTCGGCGTGTCGCGCCAGCGGCCGCGCGCCGCCAGCTGCGGATGCGCCCACAGCCCGGCCATGTCGCGCACCTGCGCGTTGGCGATCTTCGCCGCATCGAGCCGCGTGCGCAGCGCGGCGGCGTCCAGCGCCGCGAAGGTCGCCTCGATGATCGCGTGCAGCGCGTCGCGGTGCCGGTCGCGATTCGCATTCCCGTCGAAGCGCGGATCGTCGGCCAGCGCCGGCTGCTCGAGCACGACGGTGCAGAAGGCCCGCCACTCGCGCTCGTTCTGCACGCCGAGCATCGTCTGCGCGCCGTCGCCGGTGGCGAAGGGGCCATACGGCACGATCGTCGCATGGCCGGCGCCTCGGCGCGGCGGCGCATCGCTGCCGTCGATGGCGTAGTACAGCGGGAAGCCCATCCACTCGGCGAGCGACTCGAGCATCGACACGTCGATGCGGCGGCCCCGGCCGCTGCGGTGGCGCTGCAGCAATGCGGCGAGGATGCGCGCGTGTGCGGTGACGCCGGCGGCGATGTCGGCGATCGCCACGCCGGCCTTCGCCGGTGCGTCGGGCTGGCCGGTGACCGACAGGAAGCCGGCCTCGCTCTGGATCAGCAGGTCGTAGGCCTTGCGGTCCCGGTCGGGCCCGTCGGCGCCGTAGCCCGAGATGTCGCAGACGATCAGCGAGGGCTTGTGCGGCGCCAGCGCCGCGTGCGACAGGCCGAGCCGGTCGGTCGCGCCGGGGGCGAGGTTCTGCACCAGCACGTCGGCCTGCTCGAGCACCAGCCGGCGCAGCAGCGCCGCCGCCGCCGGACGCTTGAGGTCCAGCGTCAGGCTCTGCTTGCCGCGGTTGCACCAGACGAAGTGTGACGACAGGCCGCGGGCGCGCCGGTCGTAGCCGCGCGCGAAGTCGCCGACGCCGGGTCGCTCGACCTTGATCACGCGCGCGCCGAGGTCGGCGAGCTGCCGCGTCGCCAGCGGTGCCGCCACCGCGTGTTCCAGCGCCACCACGGTGACGCCTTCCAGCGCCCGGTTCGAGTCACTCATGCCAGCATCACCTTCATGGCGCGGTGGGCCGGTCGGCCGGCAGCGCCGCGCTCGGCTCGGCGCAGACCACGCGGGCGCGTCCGTCGCGCTTGGCGCGCAGCAGCAGGTCGTCGGCGGCCTTCAGCAAGGCGTCCGGCGACGCCGCCGCGAACCGCGTGTCGGCGACGCCGGCGGAGAAGCTCAGGCCGTCGATGCGTCGGCCGTCGACCTGGAAGTGATATGTGCGCCAGCGGCGCAGCAGCGCCTGCACCTTGCGGCGCGCGTCGGCGGCCGTCGTGCGCGGCATCAGCAGGCAGAACTCCTCGCCGCCATAGCGGCAGGCGACATCGCTGCGCCGTCCGTGCGTGCCGAGCAGTTCGCCGAAGGCGGCGAGCAGCTGGTCGCCGGCGGCGTGGCCATGCTCGTCGTTGATGCGCTTGAAGTGGTCCAGGTCGATGATCACCAGCGCCATCGGCTGCGCATCGCGCCGCGCGAGCGCGAACAGGGTCGGCAGCGCGTCGTTCAGGTGGCGGCGGTTGAACAGCCCGGTCAGCGGGTCCTGCGTCGCCTGCTGGCGCAGCGCCGCCTGCAGCGCCTGCACCTGCTCGATGCGCTGCGACAGCTGCGCGTTGATCGCCGCCAGCTCGGCCCGGGCGCTTTCTGCGGCGCGCCGCCGCGCGTCCTGGTCCTCGAGCCGCTGCTGCAGGCGCAGAAGCTCGGTCTGCAATGCCGAGGCGTGGAAGCGCGCGCGCGACGCCTGCTGCGCCTGCTCGCGGTGCAGCCGCTGCCACTGGCGCAGCGCGTCGAGCGCGCCGGCCGGATCGCCGCGCGCCTCGCGGGCCTCGCTGAGTACCGCGTAGAACTGCGCCCGCATGCGCACGCTCAGGCCTTCGACCGTGCCGCTGGCGGCATCGGCCAGCGCCGGCTGCAGCAGGCGTTCGGCGTCGTC
>CALJUI010000156.1 GCA_937975735.1 uncultured Rubrivivax sp. | reverse complement strand
CATCTCCCAAGACCTGCTGCGCGAGCTCGACGTGCCCGGGCCCCGCTACACCTCGTACCCGACGGCCGACCGGTTCGTCGAGGCCTTCGGTGACGACGCGCATCGCCGCGCGCTGCGCCAGCGGCTGGCCGGTCCGGGTCGTGGCGCGCCGCTGTCGCTGTACGTGCACATCCCGTTCTGCGAATCGGTCTGCTACTACTGCGCCTGCAACAAGGTCGTCACCCGCCACCACGAGCGTGCGGCCGCCTACCTGGACGCCCTGGATCTGGAGATCGGCCTGTACGACGACGCCATCGGGACCGGCGCCCCGGTGTCGCAGCTGCACCTGGGTGGCGGCACGCCGACCTTCCTGTCCGACGCCGAGCTCGCACGGCTGATGCGCAGACTGCGCGCCTCCTACGCGATCGTGCCGGGTGCGGAGCTGTCGATCGAGGTCGACCCGCGCACCGCCGACGCCGGCCGCCTGCAGCACCTGGCCGATCTGGGCTTCAACAGGCTCAGCTTCGGCATCCAGGACTTCGACCCCGGGGTGCAGCGTGCCGTGCACCGCATCCAGAGCCACGACAGTGTGACGTCGCTGATGCAGGCCGCACGCGCCATCGGCTTCGAGTCCATCAACGTCGACCTGATCTACGGACTGCCGCGGCAGACTGCCGCCAGCTTCGAGCGCACGGTCGCGCAGACGGCTGCGCTGGCGCCGGATCGGATTGCGCTGTACGCGTATGCGCACCTGCCCGCGCGTTTCAAGCCTCAGCGGCGCATCGTCGCGGCCGAGCTGCCACGTGGCGAGGACCGGCTGCGCATGCTGGGCGCGGCCATCGACGGGTTTCTCGCCCACGGCTACGACTACATCGGCATGGACCACTTCGCGCTGCCGGACGATCCCCTGGCCGTGGCCAAGCGCCAGGGGAGGCTGCACCGCAACTTCCAGGGCTACAGCACCCAGCCCGACTGCGACCTGATCGCGCTGGGCGTGTCGGCCATCGGCCGGATCGGCAGCACCTACAGCCAGAACGCCAAGACGCTCCCGGAGTACGTTGACGCGCTGCAACAGGGCCGCTTTCCGACTGTGCGCGGCCTGGCGCTGACGCGGGACGACGTCGTGCGTCGCGCCGTGATCATGGCGCTGATGTGCCAGGGCCGCGTCGACTTCGAGTCGATCCGGCTGGCGCACCTGGTGTCGGTGCCCGAGTACTTTGCGGCCGAGCTGGTTGAGCTCGCACCCATGGTCGAAGCCGGTCTGGTCCACCTGCAGCCCGACGCGATCGAGCTCACCGCCGCAGGCTGGTACCTCGTGCGGGCGGTGGCGATGGTGTTCGACCGCCACCTGCAGGCCGACCAGACGCGGGAGCGCTTCTCGCGCATCCTGTGACGATGGAACTCGCGCTGGTTTCCGCGGCGCTGATGCTGGGTCTGGCGGGCGCCCCCCCTTGCCTGGCGATGTGCGCCGCGCCCTGCGCCGCCGTCACCGGCACGGGGAACTGGCGCGACGCCCGGGTGTGGGCCTTCCATGCCGGGCGCCTGGTGTCGTATGCACTGGCCGGGGCGGTGGTCGCGTCCAGCGTCGGCGCGCTGGCCGCGCTGGGCGAATGGAGCCCGGCGCTGCGGCCCTTGTGGACGCTGCTGCACGCGGCAGCGTTCACGCTCGGTCTGTTCCTCGTGTGGCAGGGGCGGCAGCCTGCCTGGCTGGAAGCCTTGGGCCGCGGCAGCGCCCGTGCGGCGTCTCCGGCCGGGCGTTGGCAGCGTCTGCACGGCCCGGTCCGCTCGGGGACGGCAGGGGCTCTGTGGGCCGCCTGGCCCTGCGGGCTACTCCACTCCGCGCTGCTGATGGCGGCACTGGCACCGACGGGCGCCGGCGGTGCGCTGGGGATGGCGGGCTTCGGCGCGTCGACCTCGCTGGCGCTGGTGGCCGGCCCGCTGCTTTGGTCGGCGATGGGCTCGCGGGGCACCGCCCTGGCCACCGGCCGCATGGCGGTACGCCTGGCGGGTGCCATGCTCGTGGCGGCCTCCGGCTGGGCATTGACGCATGGCCTGTGGGCCGGCTTCATCGCATGGTGCAGCACGTGAACGCATGTCGGCGCGCCTGCCGCGGAGGATGCGGCGGGCGCTGGGCTGCATCGATGGACAACGGGCCCGCGGCCAGGGGCGTGACTTAGAATTCTTCGCGATCGCCGCGACCCGTCGGCGCCACAGGAACCAGCATGTACGAGCACATCAAGATCCCCGAGGGCGGCCAGAAGATCACCGTCAAGGACGACTTCTCGCTGAAGGTGCCGGACCAGCCGATCATCCCGTACATCGAGGGGGACGGCACCGGCCAGGACATCACGCCGGTGATGCTCAAGGTCGTCGACGCCGCGGTGGCCAAGGCCTACGGCGGCAAGCGCAAGATCCACTGGATGGAGGTCTACGCCGGCGAGAAGTCG
>CALJUI010000155.1 GCA_937975735.1 uncultured Rubrivivax sp. | reverse complement strand
CGCATGCTCGACATCGGCTTCCTGCCGGACCTGCAGCGCATCCTGTCCTACCTGCCCAAGGAGCGTCAGACCCTGCTGTTCTCGGCCACCTTCTCGCCTGAGATCAAGCGCCTGGCCGCGAGCTACCTGCAGGAGCCGCTGACCGTGGAGGTCGCGCGACCGAACGCGACCGCGACCAACGTCGAGCAGCGCTTCTACAGCGTCACCGACGACGACAAGCGCGCCGTGGTGCGCCAGATCCTGCGCGACCGCGAGCTGTCCCAGGCCATCGTCTTCGTCAATTCCAAGCTCGGCGCCGCGCGCCTGGCGCGTTCGTTTGAGCGCGATGGCCTGAACACGCAGGCGCTGCACGGCGACAAGAGCCAGGACGAGCGGCTGAAGGCGCTGGCGGCGTTCAAGGCCGGCGAGGTCGACCTGCTGGTGGCCACCGATGTCGCTGCGCGCGGGCTGGACATCGCCGACCTGCCCGCGGTCTTCAACTTCGACGTGCCCTTCAACGCCGAGGACTACGTGCACCGCATCGGCCGCACCGGCCGCGCCGGCGCCTCGGGGCTGGCGGTGACGCTGGTCACGCGCGCCGACGCGCGCAACATCGGCGACATCGAGAAGCTGATCAAGAAGAAGATCGAGTTCGAGCCCTTCGAACTCGAAGACGACCGGCCGCGTCGTGCGCCCCGGCGCAGCCACGACCGCGACGACGCTCGCGGCGCGCGTGGCCGTCGAGACGACGCCAGGGGCGAGCGGCCCGCCCGGGCGCCGAAGCCGCCCGCAGACCCGATCTTCGACCGGCCCTACGAGCCGAGTGCTGCCACGCCACCCTCGGAGCTCGCCCCCGCGCCCGCACCGTCGGGCAGCGGCCGCTCGCCGAGCATCCGATCGCGGCGCAAGGTCGCGTCGCTGCTGGGCGGCGGGAAGTCCTGAGTCCGGCGACTCAGGTGCCCTGATTCAGCGCGTCGATGCCGGCCTCGCGCAGCAGCGCGGCGGTGCGGATCAGCGGCAAGCCGACGAGCGCGGTGGGGTCGTCCGACTCGATCGACTCCAGCAGCGCGATGCCCAGGGTCTCGCACTTGGCACTGCCGGCGCAGTCGTAGGGCTGCTCGAGCAGCAGGTAGCGCTCGATCTCGTCGTCCGTCAGGCTGCGGAAGGTCACCTTCACCGGCGCGAGCAACGTGCGCTCGAAGCCCGTCGACGGCCGCAGCACCGTCAGCGCGGTCTGGAACACCGCGGTGCGACCGCTCAGGCGGCGCAGTTGCGCCGCCGCGCGCTCGTGCGTGCCGGGCTTGCCGATCGCTTCGCCGTCCAGGTCCGCCACCTGATCGGCGCCGATGACCACGGCGTCCGGACGGATCACCGCCACCGTGCGCGCCTTGGCCAGCGCCAGCCGCAGCGCCAGCTGGCGTGGGGACTCGCCGGCAAGCGCGGTCTCGTCGACCGCGGGCGCGCAGACGTCGAAGGGCAGGCGAAGGCGTTCGAGCAGTTCGCGGCGATAGCGCGAGGCGGAGCCGAGCACGAGCGGGGGCATCGGGCGATTCTCCCACCCACCGCTACACTCTCCGCATGAAAGCAACGGTCGCCGACCCGTCGCGGCTGGACCTGCGCCGCCTGGCCGATACCGGCCAGACGATCGACGGCCGGTGGTCCGGCGACTCGATGACCCGGCTCGCGCAAGACACGACCGAGGCGCCCGGCGAGGTGGGTTGGTCGGCCCGGGCCGAATGGCGACCGGTGGCCGGGGCCGAGCCCGAGCTCTGGCTTCATCTGCGCTGCGAATCCTCGGTGCAGCTGACCTGTCAGCGATGCCTGAAGGCGATCGGCGTCGATTTGCCGGTCGACCGATGGTTTCGCTTCGTCCGCGACGAGGCGGAGGCCGAGCGGCTGGACGAACTCGGCGACGACGACGTGCTCGCCCTCGGCGGTCCGCTGGACCTGCACGCGCTGGCGGAGGACGAGTTGATTCTGGCGATGCCGCTGGTGCCGATGCACGAGCGCTGCCCGGACCCGTTGCCGATGCCAACTGCCGAGCCGCTGCCGGAGGCGCCGGCCGACCACCCGTTCCAAGCGCTGGCGGCCTTGAAGCGCAAGCGGCCGGAGCCGAACTGATGGCCCCAGGCCTGCCGGTCATCAATCGCGAAGTGTTATACTCAAAGGCTTTTCCGGGTACGTCCCGGTTCCCGAGTCCCGTGCCGGGGCAGCACCGACTGCCCCGCACGCCGTTTGACGTCCCCTGTCATGGCCCTGGCGGCCGGGCGCGGGATGCAGGAGAACACCATGGCCGTCCAGCAGAACAAGAAGTCGCCGTCCAAGCGCGGCATGCACCGCTCGCACAACGCGGTGGCGGCGCCGGGCACGGCGATCGAGCCGACCACCGGCGAGGTGCACCTGCGCCATCACATCAGCCCGACCGGTTTTTACCGCGGTCGCAAGGTTCTGAAGACCAAGGCCGACAACTGATCCCGACAGTGCCGCGCCTGCGTGACGCAGGCGAGCGCGGCACGTCGGCCCGCGGGCATCGTGCATGATGCTTCGGTGAGCCCCATTCCCGTTCCGACGCCCCTCGGTGTGGTCCGCATCGCTGTCGACTGCATGGGCGGCGACCATGGGCCGGCGACCACCTTGCCGGCCTGCCAGTCCTTCCTGGCCCGCCACCCGCAGGCCGAGCTCGTGCTCGTCGGCACCGCCGAGGCGCTCGCGCCGGCGGCCGGCTGGGCGCGCTGCCGCACGGTGGTCGCGACCGAGGTCGTGACGATGGACGACCCGGTCGAGGTCGCCTTGCGGCGCAAGCGCGACTCGTCGATGCGCGTGGCGATCGCCCAGGTCAAGGCCGGCGACGATGCTCCCGCGGCCGCTCACGCCTGCGTCTCCGCCGGCAACACCGGCGCGCTGATGGCGGTGGCCCGCTACGTGCTCAAGACGATGGAGGGCATCGACCGCCCGGCCATCGCGACCGTGATGCCGAACCGGCGCGACGCCTTCACGACCGTGCTCGACCTCGGGGCCAACGTCGACTGCACGCCGGAGCACCTGCTGCAGTTCGCGGTGATGGGCAGCGCGCTGGTCGCCGCCGTCGACGGCCGCGAATTGCCGACGGTGGGCCTGCTCAACATCGGCGAGGAAGCGATCAAGGGCAGCGAGATCATCAAGCAGGCGGCCGAGCTGCTGCGCGCGGCGGATGCCGCCGGTCAGATCCGCTTCCACGGCAACGTCGAGGGCAACGACATCTTCGTCGGCACGACCGACATCGTGGTCTGCGACGGCTTCGTCGGCAACGTGCTGCTGAAGACGTCGGAGGGGCTGGCGTCGATGCTGTCGGACTTCATCCGTCAGGAATTCACCCGCAGCGTCTTCACCAAGCTGGCCGCCCTGGCCGCGATGCCGGTGCTCAAGCACTTCAAGGCCCGCGTCGACCCGAGGCGCTACAACGGCGCCGCGCTGCTCGGCCTGCGCGGGCTGGTCTTCAAGAGCCACGGCTCGGCCGACGCGTTCGCGTTCGAGCAGGCCTTGACGCGCGCGTATGATGCGGCGCGCAACCGGCTGCTCGACCGCGTCCACGACCGCATCGCGCAGACCATGCAATCGGTCCCGGCCGGGGCCGCGCAGGCCGCATGAAGCCCCATCCCCACTCCCGCATCACCGGCACCGGCAGCTATCTGCCGCCGCGCCGGGTCAGCAACGACGACCTCGTCGCGCGCTTGGCCGAGCGCGGTCACGAGAGCAGCAACGAGTGGATCGTCGAGCGCACCGGCATCCGCGCGCGGCACTTCGTCGACGACGGCGTGAATGCCAGCGACCTCGCGGTGCAGGCGGCGCGGCAGGCGCTCGAGGCCGCCGGCCGCCGCGCCGAGGACATCGACCTGATCATCGTCGCGACCTCGACGCCGGACATGGTCTTCCCGTCGGCGGCGTGCATCGTGCAGGCCAAGCTCGGCGTTTCCGGCTGCCCGGCCTTCGACGTGCAGGCGGTCTGCTCGGGCTTCGTCTACGCGCTGACGGTCGCCGACGCGATGATCCGCGCCGGCAGCGCGAGCCGGGCATTGGTGATCGGTGCGGAGGTCTTCTCGCGCCTGCTGGACTTCGACGATCGCACCACCTGCGTGCTGTTCGGCGACGGCGCCGGCGCGGTCGTGCTCGAGGGCAGCGACACGCCGGGCCTGCTGGCCAGCGAACTGCACGCCGACGGCCGCCACGTCGGCATCCTGTGCGTGCCGGGCACGGTGGCCGGCGGCCAGGTGCTCGGCGACCCCTTGCTGAAAATGGACGGCCAGGCGGTATTCAAGCTCGCGGTCGGCGTGCTCGAGAGCGCGGCGCGCGCGGTCCTCGCCAAGGCCGGGCGCAGCGAGGCCGACCTCGACTGGCTGATCCCGCACCAGGCCAACATCCGCATCATGCAGGGCACCGCGAAGAAGCTGAAACTGCCGCTGGACAAGCTGATCGTCACCGTCGACGAACACGGCAACACCTCGGCGGCTTCGATCCCGCTGGCGCTCGACGCCGCGGTGCGCGGCGGCCGGATCAAGACCGGCGACACCGTGATGCTCGAGGGCGTGGGCGGCGGCTTCACCTGGGGCGCGGTGCTGCTCGACTTCTGAGCGATGGGAGCATGGGCCGCAGCGCTCGGCCCGCGATAGGAGACCCAATCAAGATGGCAGGCTTTGCATTCGTCTTCCCGGGCCAGGGCTCGCAGAGCGTCGGCATGCTGGACGCCTGGGGCGACCATCCGGCCGTGCGCAACACGCTGGCGGAGGCCTCGGCCGCGCTCGGCGAGGACGTCGGCGCGTTGATCCACGGCGGCCCGAAGGAAGCCCTCGAGCTGACCACCAACACCCAGCCGGTGATGCTGGCCGCGTCGATCGCCTGCTACCGCGCCTGGATCCACGAGGGCGGCGCGCCGCCGTCGGCGGTGGCCGGTCATTCGCTCGGCGAGTACAGCGCGCTGGTCGCCGCCGGCGCCCTCGAGCTCGCCGACGCGATGCCGCTGGTGCGCCACCGCGCGCAGGCGATGCAGCAGGCGGTGCCGGTCGGCGCCGGCGCGATGGCAGCCATCCTCGGGCTCGACGCCGCGCAGGTGCGCGAGGTCTGCGCCGCGGTCGCCACCGAGTCCGGCGAGGCGGTCGAGCCGGCCAACTTCAACGATCCGAAGCAGACCGTGATCGCCGGCGCCAGGGCGGCGGTCGATCGGGCCTGCGAGCGGCTGAAGGCGGCCGGCGCCAAGCGCGCGCTGCTGCTGCCGGTGTCGGCGCCGTTCCACTCGTCGCTGATGCGGCCGGCCGCCGAACAGCTGCGCGAGCGGCTCAAGTCGGTGACGATCCGCACGCCGTCGATCCCGGTCGTGAACAACATCGACGTGCTGGTGCAGACCGACCCCGAGCTGATCCGCGAGGCGCTGTATCGGCAGGCCTTCGGGCCGGTGCGCTGGGTCGAGGTCGTGCAGGCGCTGCGCGCCCGCGGCCTCGGCGCGATCGTCGAGTGCGGCCCGGGCAAGGTGCTGGCCGGCCTGGTCAAGCGCATCGACGCCGAAGCGGCCACGACGACGATCCTCGATCCCGCCAGCCTGGCGGCCGCGAAGGAGCTGCTGGCATGAATGCGCCGTCGCCCGCGATCGCCCTGGTCACCGGCGCCTCGCGCGGCATCGGCCGCGCGATCGCCTCGGCGCTGGCCGCCGCCGGCCACCGGGTGATCGGCACAGCGACCACCGAGGCCGGCGCGCAGGCCATCTCGGCCGCGCTGGCAGCGCACCCGGGTTGCCGCGGCATTGCGCTCGACGTCACCGACGGCGCCGCCGCCGAGGCCGCGGTCGATGCCATCGTCAAGGCCGAGGGTGGCCTGCACGTGCTCGTCAACAACGCCGGCATCACGCGCGACCAGTTGGCGATGCGCATGAAGGACGAGGACTGGAGCGCCGTGCTCGACACGAACCTGACCGCGGTGTTCCGCCTCGGCCGGGCGGTGACCCGGCCGATGATGAAGCAGCGCTACGGCCGCATCGTCAACATCACCTCGGTCGTAGGCGCGTCCGGCAATGCCGGCCAGGCCAACTACGCCGCCGCCAAGGCCGGCGTCGCCGGCATGACGCGTGCGCTGGCCCGCGAACTGGGCAGCCGCGGCATCACCGTCAACTGCGTCGCGCCGGGCTTCATCGCCACCGACATGACCGACGCACTGCCGGAGGCGCAGCGCGCGGCACTGCTGCAGCAGATTCCGCTCGGGCGGCTCGGCACGCCGGAGGAGATCGCGCATGCGGTGGCCTTCCTCGCCTCGCCGCTCGCCGGGTACGTCACCGGCGCCGAATTGCACGTCAACGGCGGCATGTACATGGGCTGAGGCCGCGCCAGGCCTCGCCCGCTAGAATTCCACCCTGTCTGTCAGACCCACTCCTGGAGGAGTCATGAGCGATATCGAATCACGTGTCAAGAAAATCATCGCCGAGCAGCTCGGCGTGCCCGAGTCGGACGTCACCAACGAGAAGGCCTTCGTGGCCGACCTGGGCGCCGACTCGCTCGACACGGTGGAACTGGTGATGGCCCTCGAGGACGAGTTCAGCATCGAGATCCCGGACGAGGAGGCCGAGAAGATCACGACGGTGCAGCTGGCGATCGACTACGCCGTCAAGCACCAGAAGGCCTGATGCCCCGATGAGCAGCCGGCGCCGCGTCGTCGTCACCGGGCTGGGGCTCATCAGCCCGGTCGGGAACACCGTGTCCGAGGGGTGGGACAACCTGACCGCCGGCCGTACGGGCATCGACCTGATCACGAAGTTCGACGCGTCGGCCTTCGCCTGCCGATTCGCCGGCGAGGTCAAGGGCTTCGACGTCGAGGCCTACCTGCCCGGCAAGGAAGCCCGCCACATGGATACCTTCATCCATTTCGGCATGGCGGCGGCGATCCAGGCGGTGCAGGACGCGGGCCTGCCGCATGGCGAGGCGCTCGACGAAGCCGGCGCCGAGCGCATCGGCTGCATGGTCGGCTCGGGCATCGGCGGCCTGCCGATGATCGAGCAGACGCACAAGGAGTACAGCGAACGCGGCCCGCGCCGGATCTCGCCGTTCTTCGTGCCGGCTTCGATCATCAACATGATCTCCGGCCACATCTCCATCAAGTACGGCTTCACCGGCCCGAACCTGGCGATCGTCACCGCCTGCACGACCGGGCTGCACTGCATCGGCGAGGCCGGCCGGCTGATCGAGTACGGCGACGCCGACGTGATGGTCGCCGGCGGCGCCGAGAGCACCGTGTCGCCGCTCGGCGTCGGCGGCTTCGCCGCGGCGCGCGCGCTGTCCACGCGCAACGACGACCCGAAGACCGCGTCGCGGCCGTGGGACAAGGATCGCGACGGCTTCGTGCTCGGCGAGGGCGCCGGCGTGCTGGTGCTCGAGGAGTACGAGCACGCGAAGAAGCGCGGCGCGAAGGTCTACGCCGAACTCGCCGGCTTCGGCATGGGTGCCGACGCCTTCCACATGACCGCCCCGAACGTCGACGGCCCGAAGCGCTCGATGCTGGCCGCGCTGCGCAATGCACGAGTCAACGCCGACGAGGTGCAGTATCTGAACGCCCACGGGACGTCGACGCCGCTGGGCGACGTCAACGAGACCAACGCGATCAAGCTCGCCTTCGGCGCGCACGCCAAGAAGATGGTGGTCAACTCGACCAAGTCGATGACCGGGCATCTGCTCGGCGGAGCCGGCGGCATCGAATCGGTCTTCAGCGTGCTGGCGGTCCATCACCAGGTCTCGCCGCCGACGATCAACATCTTCGAGCAGGATCCGGAGTGCGACCTCGACTACTGCGCCAACGAGGCGCGGGCGATGAAGATCGAGGTCGCGGTGAAGAACAACTTCGGGTTCGGTGGCACCAACGGGACGCTGGTCTTCCGGCGCGCCTGATCGGCGGCATGCGCAGCGCCCCGGCGGTCAGCGTCGTGTGCCACGACGGTGGCATCTGGCGCGCCGCGACCGGGCTGCTGCACGGCTGGGCCGCCGCCGCGCTGCTGGCCTGGAGCCTGCGCGCGCTCGAACTCGCGACCTCGCCGCTCCCCATGGCCGCGATCGCCACCGTGGCACTGGCGGCCGCCGCCTGGTCGATGCGCCGTCTCGGAGGGCCCTCGTCGCTGGCCTGGGACGGCCAGGCCTGGCGCCTGGACGACCAAGCCGTGGCGCGCATCGCGGTGATGATCGACCTCGGCGGGTGGATGCTGCTGGCGATCGAGCTGGACGGCGGCCCGCGCCGGTGGCGCGCCCTGTCCGCCGCCGCGACCGGTCCGGCCTGGCGCGCGCTGCGCAGCGCGGTCTTTTCACCGGGGCCGCCGGCGGCGCAGGGCTTCCCATGAGCGACGCCGAGACCGACGCCGGCCTCGTCGACCGGGCCAAGCGCGGCGACCAGCGCGCGTTCGAGATGCTCGTCGTCAAGTACCAGCGCCGGATCGAGCGCCTGATCGGGCGCATGGTGCGCGACGTCGACCTGGTGCCCGACATCGCGCAGGAGTCCTTCATCCGCGCCTACCGGGCACTGCCGAACTTCCGCGGCGACAGCGCCTTCTATACCTGGCTGTACCGGATCGCGGTCAACACCGCGAAGAAGTCGTTGATGGACCTCAAGCGCGACCCGCTGGTCTCCGAGACCACGCTGGCCGCACGCGACGACGCCGATGAAACTTCGCGGGTCGAGAACGAACTAACCGACGGCGAGACCCCGGATGCGGTGCTCGCGAGCAAGCAGATCGCGCGCGAGGTGAACGCCGCCATCGAGGCCTTGTCGGACGATCTGCGCGAGGCGATCACGCTGCGCGAGATCGAAGGTTTGAGCTACGAAGAGATCGCCGACGTGATGAACTGCCCCATCGGCACCGTGACGTCGCGGCTCTTCCGCGCCCGTGACGCGATCGCGCAGCGGCTGCGGCCGCTGCTGGACACGCGGGACGGCGCGCGCTGGTGATGTCGATCGACTTGACGCCCCTGGGACCCACGACATGAACGAGCCTGCCCGCGATCAACCGAGCTGGAAGCAAAGCCTTTCCGAGGCGCTGGACGGTGAAGGCGGCGACGCCGCGCGCAGCGCCAGCCTCGACGCCTCGGCCGAAGCGAACCATCGCTTCGACGGCAGCT
>CALJUI010000154.1 GCA_937975735.1 uncultured Rubrivivax sp. | reverse complement strand
CTACGGCGCACCGGGTCGCCCGGGGGCCCAGCCGAGCCGCGGCCGCGCGGGCGGCCGCCCCTCGTTCAGGTAAGCAGCGGCACCAGCAGCGGCACGACCGCGCTGGTGACCAAGGTGCTCAGCGCCATCGCCATGCCGGCGAAGGTGCCGGCGACCGGGTCGACCTGGAACGCGCGCGCGGTTCCGATGCCGTGCACCGTCAGGCCGACGGCCAGCCCGCGCGCGGCGAAGTCGTCGATGCGCAGCGCATTCAGCAGCGGCGTGGCCATCGTCGCGCCGAGGATGCCGCTGGCGATCACCAGCACCGCGGTCAGCGAGGCGACGCCGCCCAGGCGCTCGGCGATCGCCATCGCGACCGGCGCGGTCACGCCCTTCGGCGCGATCGACACGATGATCTCTGCCGGTGCGCCCCACCGCGCGACGATGCCCATCGCGAGCGCCGCGCCGACCACGTTGCCGACGAGCAGCGTGACCAGCGCCGGCCGCAGCGTCGCCTTGACCTCGGCCCACTGCCGGCGCAGCGGCACCGCCAGCGCGACCGTCGCGGTGCCGAGCAGGAAGTGCACGAACTGCGCGCCGTCGAAGTAACGTTCGTACGGCGTGCGCGTGCCGACCAGGATCGCGACCAGCGCGGCCACCGACAGCAGCACCGGATTGGCCCAGGGCGAGCCGCCGAGCGCGCGCTGGATCCGCAGCGCGAGCACGTAGGCGCCGACCGTCAGCAGCAGCCACAGCAGCGGGTTGGCGCCGAGGTAGACCCACAGCGCGCGCACCGGCAGGATCGGCTCGGTCATCGCCGTCGCAGCCGGACGAACAGCCAGGCCGCCAGCGCCATCGTCAGCGCGCTGCTGACCACGACGCCGAGCAGCAGCGGCGCCCACCAGGCCGCGATCAGGCCGGCATGCACCATCACGCCGACGCCCGCCGGCACGAACAGCAGGCCGAAGTGGGCGAGCAGGGTCTCGGCGACCGACGACAGCCGCGCCTGGAGCCTGGGGAGGTAAGGCCAGGCGAGGAACAGCCCCGCCATGCCGATCACCGGGCCGGGCACCGGCAGGCGGCTCAGATGGGCGAGCACCTCACCCAGCAGCTGGAAGGCCAGCAGCGTGGCCAGCGCTTCCAGCATCTACACGCCGAGCAGCTCGACCTCGAACACCAGGGTCGCGTTCGGCGGGATCACGCCGCCGGCGCCGCGCGCGCCATAGCCCAGCTCGGGCGGGATCAGCAGCGTGCGCGTGCCGCCGACCTTCATGCCCTGCACGCCCTCGTCCCAGCCGCCGATCACGTGACCGGCGGCGAGCGGGAAGACGAAGGGATCGTTGCGGTCCTTGCTGGAGTCGAACTTCCTGCCGCGGCCGTCGGCCTGGGCCGGGTCGTGCAGCCAGCCGGTGTAGTGGACCTTGACGCGCTGGCCGGCGCTGGCGGTCTGGCCGTCGCCGACGACGGTGTCTTCGTACTGCAGGCCGCTTGCGGTGGTGATCATTCGGAACTCCTTGGTTCGATGGGGAAGCGCTCGATGATGCCAGCCCAGGCGGGCACGGCGGCGCCAAGCCAGTCACCGACCGTGGCCGCGTCGATCAGCGGCAGGCCGAGCGCGGCGCCCGCGGCACGCAGCACCGCCAAAGGCTGCGCCGGATCGACGCCGACCGCGCCGTTCTGCTTGGACAGCTTGTGGCCGTCGGGCCCCAGCACCAGCGGCGTGTGCAGATAGGCCGGCGTCGGCAGCCCGAGCGCGCGCTGCAGCAGGATCTGGCGCGCGGTGTTGTCGGCCAGGTCCTCGCCGCGCACGACATGCGTGATGCCCTGCGCGGCGTCGTCGACCACCACCGCGAGCTGGTAGGCCCACAGGCCGTCGGCGCGCTTCAGCACGAAGTCGCCGACCGACTCGGCGACGTCCTGCGTCATCGGGCCCAGGCGGCGGTCGGTCCAGTCGACGCGGGCTGTGGCGTCGTCGACGCGAAAGCGCGTCGCGCGCGCGGAACGGCCGCGCAGGCCGCCGCGCTCCGGCCGGCAGGTGCCGGGGTAGATGCGTTCGCCGAAGCGCCGGTGCGCCTGCCCGGACGCCGCGGCGGCGCGCTCGATGTCGCTGCGGGTGCAGGCGCAGGGGTAGGCGCGGTCCTGCCGCTGCAGCGAATGCAGCGCGTCGGCGTACGCGGCGCCGCGATCGGACTGGTGCCAGACCGGCCCGTCCGAATGCAGGCCGCAGGCCGCAAGCTGTGCCAGCTGGCGGTCGGCCGTGCCGGCGGGGCAGCGCGGCAGGTCGACGTCCTCGATCCGGATCAACCAGCGCCCGCCGAGCGCGCGGGCGTCGAGCCAGCTCGCCAGCGCGGCGGCCATCGAGCCGGCGTGCAGCGGACCGGTCGGCGACGGCGCGAAGCGCCCGACGCTGCTCACGCCAGCCGGCCGGCGTGGCGCTCCAGCAGGGCGCGGCGCGTGGCCGGGCTCTCCAGCTGGGTCAGCCACCACTGCAGCGCCTTGCCCAGGCCGGCGGCGCCGCGCTCGGCGCGCCACGCGTAGTAGACGTCGTTGTCCTGGGTCTGGCGCACCGTCGCGCGATGGACCAGGTGGCCGGCCTCCAGGTGCGGCCGCGCCAGCGGCTCGGGCAGGAAGCCCGAGCCGAGCCCGCGCAGCAGCGCTTCGAGCTTGGCGCGCATCGACGGCACCGTCAGCACGTCCTGGCCTGGCAGCAGGTTCACGGTCATCGGCGTGATGCGCTGCGCGGTGTCGGCGACCGCCACCGCGCGATGGTGCACGAGCTGGTCGTCGGACAGCGGGCCGTCGACCCGGGCCAGCGGGTGATGCGGCGCGACGCAGTAGATGAAGGAGATGTCGCCGAGCGGGCGCAACTCGATGCCGCCGGGGTTCGCGAAGTTGCCCGGCACGCCGATCGCCAGGTCGGCCTGGCCCAGCGTCAGCGCCTCCCAGGTGCCGGCCAGCACGTCGCTGCGCAGGCGCAGCCGCGTGGCCGGTCCCTGGCCTCCGTCGATGCGCACCGCGCAGAAGGCCTCGACCAGCTCGAACATCGTCGGCGTCGACAGGATGTCGTCGACGCTGATCACGAGTTCGGCCTCCCAGCCGCTGGCCACCCGCCGCACCCGGTTGGCCACCGCGTCCATCTCCTGCAGCAGCCGGCGCCCCTCGTTCAGCAACTCGGTGCCGGCGGCGGTGAGCTGCGCCTGGCGCGAACTGCGGTCGAACAGCAGCACGTCGAGCGCCTCCTCCAGCTGGCGCACGCTGTAGGTCAGCGCGGACGGCACCTTGCCCATCTCGCGCGCGGCGGCAGCGAAGCTGCCGGTGCGGGCGATGAGGTCCATCATCGCCAGCGCGTCCGGGGTCAGAACCTGGCGTCGGTCGGGCATGCCGCATTTTGACCTTCAAATCGCTTGAATGCGATCGACGGCCCGATCCAACCTCGGCAGGCTGGTTCGGCGCGACCATGCAGGCCAAGGAGATCGCCATGCTGACCCTTCGGAAATCCTGCGAGCGCGGCCATGCCGACCACGGCTGGCTCGACAGCCACCACAGCTTCTCGTTCGCCGACTACTACGACCCGGCACACATGGGCGTGGGCAACCTGCGCGTGATCAACGAGGACCGGATCGCCCCCGGCACCGGCTTCGGCACCCACGGGCACCGCGACATGGAGATCGTCAGCTACGTGCTCGACGGCGCGCTCGCGCACCAGGACAGCCTGGGCACCGGCGGCGAGTCCGGCGTGATCCGGCCCGGCGACGTGCAGCGCATGAGCGCCGGCACCGGCGTGCGCCACAGCGAGTTCAACCACGCCAAGGACCGTGTCACGCACTTCCTGCAGATCTGGCTGCTGCCTTCGCGCACAGGCATTGCACCCGAATACGAGCAGAAGCACTTCAGCGAGACCGACAAGCGCGGCCGGCTGCGCCTTGTCGTCTCGCCCGACGGCGCCGACGGCTCGCTGACGGTGCATGCCGATGCGTCGATCCGCGCCGGCCTGTTCGACGGCGACGAGAGCGCCGAGCTCGCGCTCGACCCGTCGCGCCTGTGCTACGTGCACCTCGCTCGCGGCCGGCTCGAGGTCAACGGCCAGGCGCTTGCCGCCGGCGATGCGCTGACGCTGCGCGAGGAATCGATGCTGCGGCTGCGACGCGGCGAGCAGGCCGAGGTGCTGGTGTTCGACCTCGCGCCCTGACTGTCCTCGCGGGCGCTTCGCGTCGGCACCTTCGCGTCGGCGCCCTCGGACCCCCGTCTCGCTCAGCCCCTTTACCGCCCCAACGACCAACCCGCATCCAAGGAGAGCCCCGCCATGCAACCCATCGCCCCTGTCGTCGTCGTCGCCCGCATCCTGCTGGCCCTGATGTTCATCCTTGCCGGCCTGAGCAAGTTCGCTGGCCTGGAGGGCACCGCCGGTTACATCGCCAGCAAGGGCCTGCCGATGCCGGCGGTGCTGGCCTTCCTGACCGCGGTGCTCGAGGTCGTCGCCGGGCTGGCGCTCGCCGTCGGCTTTCTGGCCCGCCCGGCGGCGCTCGCGCTGGCACTGTTCACGCTCGCCGCCTCGCTGCTGTTCCACGGCTTCTGGGCCATGCCCGCCGACCAGGCCTATGTCCAGCAGCTGATGTTCATGAAGAACCTCGCCGTCGTCGGCGGTCTGCTGCTGGTGTTCTCGTTCGGTGCCGGCCCGGCCAGCATCGACGCCCGCCGCGCCGCCAGCGCCTGAACGTGCTGCGGCACCAATTCGCGATCGCCCCTTCCGTCACATCCGTAGGAGTTCATCCATGAGCAACATCGTCATCGTCTTCCACAGCGGCTACGGCCACACCACCAAGGTCGCCGAGGCCGTAGCTGCCGGCAGCGGCGGCAAGCTGCTGCCCATCGACGCCGAGGGCCACCTGCCCGACGGCGGCTGGGAGCAACTGGCCGAGGCCGACGCCATCGTGTTCGGCTCGCCGACCTACATGGGCACCGTCAGCTGGCAGTTCAAGCGTTTCGCCGACGGATCGAGCAAGCCCTGGTACAGCCAGCAGTGGAAGGACAAGCTGGCGGCCGGGTTCACGAATTCGGCGTCGATGAACGGCGACAAGCTGTCGACGCTGCACTACCTGTTCACGCTGAGCCAGCAGCACGGCATGCTGTGGGTCGGCACCGGCATGATGCCGAGCAACAGCAAGGCGGCCACGCGCAACGACCTGAACTACGTCGCCAGCTCGTCGGGCCTGATGACGACGACGCCGTCCGATGCCTCGGTCGACGAGATGGTGCCTGGCGACCTGGCGACCGCGCGCGCCTTCGGCCGGCGCATCGCCGAGGTGGCGGCGGCTCGCAGCCGCCGGGTCGAGGAAGCCGTCGAGGCCTGAAGCCGACGCGCTCGCCTCAGCGTGGCGCCGTCAGGGCGTCGCGCTGCGCGAGCGACGGGAAGAGCCGCCACCACAGGCCGGCGATCAGCAGCGTCCCGACGCCGCCGAGCACGACCGAGCCGACCGCGCCGAGCAGCGCCGCGGTGACGCCGGACTCGAACTCGCCGAGCTGGTTCGAGCCACCGATGAACACCGAGTTGACGGCGCTGACGCGGCCGCGCATCGCATCCGGCGTCTCGAGCTGGACCAGGGTCTGGCGGATCACGACGCTGACCATGTCGGCCCCACCGGTGACCGCCAGCGCGACCAGCGACAGCACGAAGTCGGTCGACAGGCCGAAGACGAGCGTCGCCAGCCCGTACACCGCAACCGCGCCGAGCAGCGTGCGACCGACCCGGCGCCGCAGCGGCCAGCGCGTCAGCGCCAGCGACATCGCCAATGCCCCGACCGCCGGCGCCGCGCGCAGCAGGCCCAGGCCCCAGGGGCCGACCATCAGCACGTCCTTGGCGAAGATCGGCAGCAGCGCGGTGGCGCCGCCGAGCAGCACCGCGAACAGGTCGAGCGAGATGGCGCCGAGCACGACCTTGCGCTGCCACACGAAGCGCACACCGGCGAACAGCGCGGCCAGGTCGGTCGGGGTGTGCGGCGGCGGCGCGTGCTCGTAGCGGATCGCCAACGTCAGGGCGGTCGACACCATGAACAGCAGCGCGCACAGCGCATACACCGCGCCCGCGCCGGCCGCGTAGACGAAGCCACCGAGCGCCGGACCGGCGATGATCGCCGCCTGCAGCCCGCCGGAGCTGAAGGCCAGCGCACGCGACAGCATCGACGCCGGCACCAGCAGCGGGGTCAGCGCCTGCACCGCCGGCATCTGGAAGGCACGCACGCCGCCGAGCACGACCGACAGGCCGAGCAGCAGCTCGCGGTCGGCCCAGCCGCCGGCGCTGGCGGCCCAAAGGATCGCCGCCACCGCGACCATCACCGCCATCGTCGCGGCGACGATGCGGGCGCGGTGCCAGCGATCGATCAGATGGCCTGCGGGCAGCGTCAGCAGCAGCGACGGCGCGAACTGCAAGAGGCCGACCAGCCCGAGGTCCCAGGCCGAGCCGGTCAGGTCGTACATCTGCCAACCGATCGCCACCATCAGCATCTGGCTGCCGCCGACGCCGGCCAGCCGCGCCCACCACAGACGCATGAAGCTGCGCTGCGCGCGCAGCGGGCTCATCGTGTCCAGACGTGGTCCAGGAAGCGCACGACGGTGGCGAAGTAGGCCTCGGCGTTCTCGCGCCGGGCGAAGCCGTGGCCCTCGTTGTCGGCCAGCAGGTACCACACCGGCTGGCCGCGCTGCTGCAGCCGGCGCACGATCTGCTCGGACTCGGTCCAGGGCACGCGGGGGTCGTTGCGGCCCTGCACGACGAGCAGCGGCTTGGTGATGCGCTCGACGTTGTTCAGCGGCGAGATGCGCTGCAGGAAGGCGCGCATGGCCGGGTCGCGCTCGTCGCCGTACTCGGTGCGGCGCAGGTCGCGGCGGTAGCTCTCGGTGCGCTCGAGGAAGCTGACGAAGTTGGAGATGCCCACCGTGCTGACCGCGCCGGCGATGCGGTCGGCGAAGTGCACGCTGGCGGCCAGGCTCATGTAGCCGCCATAGCTGCCCCCCATCACGACGACCCGCGACGCATCGAGCAGCGGCTGCGTGGCGATCCAGTCGAGCAGGCGACCCAGGTCCTTGACCGAGTCCTCGCGCTTCCAGCCGTCGTCGAGCGAGACGAAGGTCTTGCCGAAGCCGCTGGAGCCGCGCACGTTGGGCTGAATCACCGCGACGCCGCGCTCCTCGACCAGGTAGTGGTAACGGCCGATCCAGCCCGCGTCGGCCTGCGACGCCGGTCCGCCATGGACCAGCATCAGCACCGGCCGCGGCCCAGGAAAGCGGCGCGGATCCGGGCGATGCATCCAGCCCGACAGCGCCAGGCCGTCGACACCGGTCCAGCGAACCGCCTCGGCCTGCGCGAACTGCGCCGGCTTCAGGCGATCCACGCCGGCGGGCTGCGTCCAGGCTTGCACCGCGGAAGCGTCCAGCGACAAGCGGTGGATCTGCGCGGGGCCGCCCGCGCCGGCGATCTGCAAGGCGAGGGCGCGACCGCCGTCGGCCCATCGCACCCGGGCGACGTCGGCCCCCGCCAGTGCCGCCGCGGCGGGGAAGGCCAGTTCGGCACCGCTGGCGGCGTCGAACAGGTGCAGGGTCGAGCGGCCGCCGGCGTTCGCCAGCACCGCGAGGCGGCGGCCGTCGGGCGACGCCTCGACGCTGCCGATGTCCCAGGGGATGTGCGCGCTCAGCCGCTGCACGGCACCGCTGGCGAGGTCCAGCCGCACCAGCTCTCGGAACTCTCCGGCGGCGTCGCTGCGCAGGAACAGGTGGCGGCCGTCGGCGGAGAAGGCGTCCGGTCGCACGCTGGCGGTCGGCGCATCGGTCGCCGGCAAGCGCTTCCGAAGCGACGACGGACCGGCCTCGAGGTCGAGCGTCCAGACCTCGCTGTCGGTCGACGAGCGCGCCCGCCCGAGCGCGACGCGACGGCCGTCGGCGGCGACCGCGGCGGCGAACCAGCCGATGCCGTCCAGCCGAGCGACCAGCCGTGCGGCTTCGGGCGCCAGCGGGTCGACGATCGCGAGTTCGGTCTGCAGCTGTTCCCGGCGGCCGCCGGCGGCGGTGCGATCGAGCGGCACGGAGGCCACCAGCAGCCGCGACCCCGGCAGCCAGCCGAGCAGCGCGTGGCGACGGTCGGGTGCGGTCAGCCGGGTTTCGGCGCCGCTGTCGGGGTCGAGCCGGTAGAGCTGGTTGGCTTCGTCGCCGCCGCGGCTTCGACTGAACACCAGGAAACGCCCCTGGCCAGGCTCCCAGTCGGCGCTGCTCACCGGATCGGCGCCACGCGTCAGCGGCTCGAGCGCGGCCATCGGTGCGCGCAGCCGAAAGATCTGCGTGATGCTGGCGTCCGGCGGCCGGTGGGCCACCACCATCTCCGCGCGCTGCGGATGCACGTCGACCAAGGCATGGCCGGCGATCGTCGTGTATGGGCGCACGGCCTCGACCAGGCGCATCGGCAGGGGCGGCACGCCTTCGGCGTGCAGCGCGGGCGGCAGGACCAGGGGCGGGCCGTTGTCGCCGGCGGGGAGCTGGGCGCAGCCGGCGAGCAGGGCCAGCAGCGGGGCAATCAGGGTCAGGGCGGGGCGGCTCATGGCGCCCGATTCTGGCCGAAGCGCTCGACCAGGCCGGACTGCAGCACGCTCTCGGGGTTCGACCCCGCCGCGCGCACGCGCTGCAGGGCGTCTTCGGTGGGCAGGCCCAGGCGCATCAGCACGCAGGCCGCGGTGGTGCCGGTGCGGCCGATGCCCGCAGCGCAGTGCAGCAGCACGCCCTGGCCGGCGCGCAGCCGCTCGGCGACGGCGTCGATGCGCCGGGCGTAGTCGTCCAGCTCGGCATGCAAGCCGAAGTCGCGCATCGGCAGCGACCACCATTCGAAGGGCAGGTCGCCGCGGCGCAGCGCGTCGGCGTAGTCGGGCGACAGCCGTTCGATCTCGTGCCGCGGCGTCAGGCACAGCACGAGGTCCACTGGCGCGCGCTTGACGTCGGCGAGGAACTCGTCCCAGCTGCCGAGCCGTCCGGGCATCGCCGACAGCCACAGCACGCCACGCTCCGGCGTGTCGAGGCGGCGCAGCTGGCGCGGCGGATGGCGTTCGGCGAGGGGCGGTCGGCTCATGGGACTATGCTCGTCGCCTTCATCCCGGGACGAGGACGGTGCGATGGCGACGGTGACATTGTGGATCCTGGCGGCCCTGCTGATCGTGGTCGGGCTGGTCGGCACGGTGTTGCCGGCGCTGCCGGGCACGCTGTTCGTGCTCGCCGGCATCGTGCTGGGCGCCTGGATCGACGACTTCGTGCGGGTCAGCGTCACGACGGTGGTGATCGTGACCGTGATCGCCTTGCTGGCCTGGGCACTCGATTACGCCGCCGGGCTGCTCGGCGCCCGACGCGTCGGTGCCAGCCGCGAGGCGCTGATCGGCGCCGCGCTCGGCACCGTCGCCGGATTGCTGATGGGCCTGGTCGGCGTGCTCTTCATGCCGCTGGTCGGCGCGGCGATCGGCGAGTACATCGCCCGCCGCGACGAGCGTCACGCGCTGCGCGTCGGGGCTGCGACCTGGGTCGGCATCGTGCTCGGCCTGATCGCGAAGGTCGTTCTGGCCTTCGTGATGGTCGGCATCTTCCTCGTGGCGCTGTGGTTCTGATTCAGGCGCCGAGCCAGTAGCCCAGCCACTCGTGCGCGAGCATGCGGGTGTCGGCGAAGCCCTCCGCGCTGGGCATGAAGTCGGTCCAGGACCAGGCGTAGGGGGCCGGCACGCCGACCGGTGCGGCAACCAGCTCGAGCGGCTTGCCGGCGCGCTCGGCGGCGCGGCGGAAGGCGCGCAGCGCGCGCGGCTGGTGCACGTCGCTCGTGACCAGCACGATGCGGTCGATGCCTGCCGCCTGCAGTGGCGGCACGGTCAGCAGGCCGTTCTCGTTGGTGTCGCGCGAACGCTCTTCGGCCCAGCGCAGCGGCCGGCCGAACTCGCGCTCGGCGATGCGCACGGCGACGTCGGCCTCGGTCGGCCCCGGGCCGGCGCCGTGACCGATGCCGCCGCTGAAGGCCACCGGCAGGCCGGTCTCGCGGGACAGCCACAGGCCATAACGCAGGCGCTCGAGGGTCAGCGGCCGTAGGCTCGACAGGCCATATTCGGGCGCCAGCGTCTTGCGGCCCGCGCCCAGCACGACGATCGCGGTGCGGCCTGCCGGCGCGGCCTTCAGCGCAGCGATCGACTCGGCGTCCAGCGGCTTGGGCAGGTCCATCAGCACCGGACGCAGCAGCTTGCCGGCGGCGGTGGTGCTCGTGAACCAGGTCAGCGCGACGGCGCCGACGATGATCAGCCAGGCCAGCAGGCGGCGACGGAACATCAGCCGCGCGCCGATCAGCATCAGCACCAGGAACGGCACCGGCGGCATCACCAGCGCCGAGAACACCGGCTTGTAGGACTCCAGACCGAGGGCGGCGACGATGTCGTTCACGGTTTCATGTCAAGATCGAGCGGGTCCGCATTGTGCCCCGCGGGAACGGCGGCGATTCGAAGGAGTCAAGGTGGCCAGTGAAGTGATCACGCTCGGCGGCGGCTGTTTCTGGTGTCTGGAGGCGGTCTACGAACTCGTCGACGGCGTCGTCGCGGTCGAGTCGGGCTACGCCAACGGCCATGTCCGCAACCCCGGCTACGAGCAGGTCTGCGAAGGGAACACCGGTCACGCCGAGGTCGTGCGGGTCACCTTCGACCCGGACCGGCTGCCGCTGCGGGACGTGCTGGAGATCTTCTTCACGATCCACGACCCGACGACGCGCGACCGCCAGGGCAACGACGTCGGGCCGCAATACCGGTCGGGCATCTACTGGCACGACGAAGCGCAGCGGCCGGTGATCGATGCGGTGCTCGCCGAGGTCGACCGGGCCACCGGCGGCCGGGTCGTCACCGAAGTCGCGCGGGTCGACAACTACTGGCGCGCCGAGGACTACCACCAGCACTACTTCGCCAACCACCCGGGCCAGGGCTACTGCGCCGCGGTGGTCGCGCCGAAGGTGGCGAAGTTCCGCCAGACCTTCCGCAGCCGGGTCCGCGCCGCGGGCTGACCCCGGTCGTCAGGGCGCGAGCCGCTCGCGGATCCAGCGCTGATCGTCACGCCGGTAGCGCAGCCGGTCGTGCAGGCGGCTCTTGCGGCCCTGCCAGAACTCCCAGCGGTCGGGCACCAGCCGGTAGCCACCCCAGTGCGGCGGGCGCGGCGGGCTCAGTGCGTGCTGGGCGGCGGCCTTGGCGGCATTGGCCACCAGCACCGCGCGCGACGCGATGACCTCGCTCTGCGGCGAGGCCCAGGCGCCCAGCCGCGAGTCCAGCGGCCGGCTGGCGAAGTAGGCATCGGACTCGGCCTCGCTGGTGCGCTCGACAGCCCCTTCGATGCGCACGACACGCTCCAGTTCGACCCAGTGGAACTGCAGTGCGGCGACCGGGTGCGCCGCCAAGTCGCGCCCCTTGCGGCTGTGGTAGTTCGTGTACCAGACGATGCCGCGGTCGTCGTAGCCCTTGATCAGCACGATCCGCGTCGACGGTCGGCCGTCGGTGCCGACGGTGGCCAGCGTCATCGCGTTCGGCTCGGGCAGCTCGGCCTTCAGCGCCTGCTGCATCCAGCGGTCGAACTGCTTCAACGGGTCGGCGTCGGCGGCGGATTCGTCGAGCGCGTCGCGCTCGTAGCTCTTGCGCAGGTCGGCGATGTTCATGCGGCCAGTATAGGAATCCGCCGCGGGCACGGGTCGATCCCTTACGTGATACGCCCTAAGTGAAGCTCCCACTGGCCGCGGAGGGCATTGCGGGGGATCCTGTGACCAAGGCGCGCAGGGAGAACGAAACGCGCCACAGGACCGCAAGAGGCCAGGATCAGATGTCCACGCGACCGACCATC
>CALJUI010000153.1 GCA_937975735.1 uncultured Rubrivivax sp. | reverse complement strand
CTGCAGGCCGCCGCCGCCGAGCCGAAGCCGCGCCTGATCGCCTACGAGGGCGCGCACCACGGCTTCGACAGCGCCGCGCCGCTGCGACACCGGCGCGACGTGCCGGGCGGCGCCCGACCCGGCGCGGGCGTGCACGTCGGCGGCTCCGAGCCGGCCCGCAGCGCGTCGCGGCAGGCGCTGCTCGGCTGCTCTTCCGATCTGCTGGGCCCCTGATAGAGTGCGGGGCATGTCGACGCCGCTCGAACTCCACGGCAAGCACATCGTGCTCGGCCTGTCCGGCGGGGTCGCCTGCTACAAGGCCGCCGAGCTGACGCGCGAGCTCGTCCGCGCCGGCGCCAGCGTGCAGGTGGTGATGACCGAGGCGGCCTGCCGCTTCATCACGCCGGTGACGATGCAGGCGCTGAGCAACCACCCCGTCTACACCGACCAGTGGGATGCGCGCGCGCCGAACAACATGGCGCACATCAACCTGTCGCGCGAGGCCGACGCGATCCTGATCGCGCCCGCCAGCGCGGACTTCATCGCCCGCCTGGTGCAGGGCCGCGCCGACGAGCTGCTGAGCCTGCTTTGCCTGGCGCGGCCGATCGAGCGTGTGCCGCTGCTCGTTGCACCGGCGATGAACCGCGAGATGTGGGCGCACCCCGCGACCCAACGCAACCTCGCGCAACTGGTCGCCGACGGGGCGCGCGTGCTCGGCCCCGGCGAGGGCGACCAGGCCTGCGGCGAGGTCGGCGACGGCCGCATGCTCGAGCCCGAGGAACTGCGCGACGAGCTGATCGCCTTCTTCCAGCCCAAGCTGCTGGCCGGCCGCCGGGTGCTGGTCACCGCCGGCCCGACCTTCGAGGCGATCGACCCGGTGCGCGGCATCAGCAACCACTCCAGCGGCAAGATGGGCTTCGCGATCGCCCGCGCGGCGCAGGAGGCGGGCGCCGACGTGACGCTGGTCGCCGGCCCGGTGCAGCTGGCCACGCCGCGCCACGTGCGACGCATCGATGTCACCAGCGCGCAGCAGATGTTCGACGCGGTGTTGCCGCTGGCGCCGGCGCACGAGGTCTTCGTCGCCACGGCGGCGGTGGCCGACTGGCGGCCGGCGCAGGCGAGTGCGCACAAGATCAAGAAGGCCAAGGACCAGGGCGCGCCGAGCCTGTCGTTCACCGAGAACCCGGACATCCTGGCCAGCGTCGCCGCGCTGCCGGCGAGCAAGCGACCCTGGTGCATGGGCTTCGCCGCGGAAAGCCACGACCTCGTCAAGCATGCGCGCGACAAGCTGGTGCGCAAGGGCGTGCCGCTGATCGCCGCCAACCTCGGCCCGGCGACCTTCGGCCGCGACGACAACCGGCTGGTGCTGATCGACGCTGCCGGCGAGCGCGAACTGCCGACCGCGCCGAAGCTGGCGCTGGCGCGCCTGCTGGTGCGCGAGATCGCCGAGCGCATTCCCCGTTCCCCGACCCGCCAAGCATGACCCTCATCGACGTCAAGGTGCTCGACCCACGCATGGCCGAGCAGATGCCCGCCTACGCCACCGCCGGCAGCGCCGGCCTCGACCTGCGTGCCTGCCTGGACGGCCCGCTGCAACTCGCGCCGGGGCAGGCCGAACTGATCCCGACCGGGCTGGCGATCCACCTCGCCGACCCGGCGCTGGCCGCGATGATCCTGCCGCGCTCGGGTCTCGGTCACAAGCACGGCATCGTGCTCGGCAACCTCGTCGGGCTGATCGACAGCGACTACCAGGGTCCGCTGATGGTCAGCGCCTGGAACCGCGGCAAGGCGGCCTACACCGTGCAGCCGATGGAGCGCATCGCGCAGCTGGTCATCGTGCCGGTGGTGCGGGCGCGCTTCAACGTGGTCGACGACTTCGATGCCTCGACGCGCGGCGCCGGCGGCTTCGGCTCGACCGGGCGCGCCTGAGCCGCTACGGCGTCGACTTCGGCGCGGACGCGGACGTCAGCACCGTCACGCCGGCGCCGCCGACCCGTCCGGCCTCGATCTCCCCGTCGGTGGCCGCGCGCACCGCGCGCACGGTCAGCGCCAAGCGCAGCGCCATGCCGGCCAGCGGATGGTTGCCGTCGAGCACCACGTGCTCCGGGAAGACCTCGGTGACGAGATAGATCGCATCGGAGGGCATTCCGGTCGATTGGTGTCCTTCGGGCAAGCCTTCGAACGCGACGCCGACCTCGAGCTCCTTGGGGAAGATCGACCGCGGCTCGAAGCAGACGAGTTCGGGCTTGTAGTCGCCGAAGGCCTGCTGGGGCTCGAGCTGGACGCGGGTCTCGAAGCCGACGCCCTGGCCGGCGATCGCGTCCTCGATGCCGGCAAGCAGGTCGTCGCCGCCGAAGAAGAACTCTGTCGGGGTGTCGAGCGCGTCGATGGCGCGGTTCTGGGCGTCGGTCAGGGTCCAGGTCAGGGTGACGACGCAGGGGGCGATGATGCGCATGAGGGATCATCGCACAGCCCCCTCGAGCGGCCTTCGGGGACAATCGGCGCATGCACAGCGACGCGCCCACGCCTTGGCTCGGCGGGCTCAGCCCGGCGCAATTCATGCGCCGGCATTGGCAGAAGAAGCCGCTGCTCGTGCGCCAGGCCTGGCCCGACGCCGCGGCGCCGATCGAGCGGCGGGGCTTGTTCGCGCTGGCCGCACGCGACGACGTCGAGTCGCGGCTGGTGCGGCGCGAGGGCCGCGGCTGGGCATTGCGCCACGGCCCGCTGCCCCGGCGCGCGCTGCCGCCGCTGAAGCGCCCGGGTTGGACGCTGCTGGTTCAGGGGCTGGACCTGCACCTGCCGGCGGCACGCGCGCTGCTCGACCGCTTCGCCTTCATCCCGCATGCGCGGCTGGACGACCTGATGCTGTCCTGGGCGAGCGACCGCGGCGGCGTCGGGCCGCACGTGGACTCCTACGACGTCTTCCTGCTCCAGGTCGCCGGCCGGCGGCGCTGGCGCATCGGCCGCTGCCGCGACCCGCGGCTGCGCCCGAGCCTGCCGCTGAAGATCCTGGCCCGCTTCGAGCCCGAACAGGAGTGGGTGCTGGAGCCCGGCGACCTGCTGTACCTGCCGCCGATGTGGGCGCACGACGGCGAGGCCGTGGGCGAGTGCATGACCGCGTCGATCGGCTTCCGGTCGCCGGCGCGCGACGAGATCGCCCGCGCGCTGATGGCGCGCTGCCTGGACGACGAAGAGGCTGATCCGCCGGCCGGCCCCTCGCGCCTGTACGCCGATCCGTCCCAGCCTGCCACCGAGCACCCCGGCCGGGTGCCTGCGGCGCTGGCCGACTTCGCCGCCGAGGCGCTGCGCCAGGCGCTGGGCGATGGCGAGCGCATCGGCCAGTGGCTGGGCGAGTGGCTGAGCGAGCCCAAGCCCGGCGTCTGGTTCGATGCCGGCACCGCGCCGGCGCCCGGGGCCGGGCTGCGGCTGGATGCGCGCAGCCGGATGCTGTACGACGACCGCTGCCTGTACCTCAACGGCGAGAGCTGGCGGATGGGTGGCCGCGACGCGCAGGTGCTGCGCCGCCTGGCCGACCGGCGCCGGATCGAGGCGCGTGAGCTCGCGCGCCTGAGCGCGCCCGCGCGCACGACCGTCGCCGAATGGATCGATGCCGGCTGGCTGCATGGAGACCGCGATGACGACCGATGACGCTCGAACGATCGACTCCCGCCAGGCGTTCCACGAGGCCGTGCGCTGGGCGCTTCGCGCCGCCGACGCCCGCGGCGCGCGCAGCCTGTGCTGGGTCGATCCGGATTTCGCCGACTGGCCGCTGGACGACGGCGAACTGCTCGACGTGCTGACGCGCTGGCTCCAGCGGCCCCAGCGCCGCCTGGTGATGCTCGCCGCCGGCTACGACGGCATGCTGCGTCAGCATCCGCGCTTCACCGCCTGGCGCCCGGCCTGGTCGCACGCGGTCGACCCGCGCGTGCCGGGCGAGGGCCTGGCCACCGACCTGCCGACCCTGCTGATCGACGACGGCCCGGTGTCGCTGCAACTGCACGATCGGATCCACTGGCGCGGCCGCGCGGCGGTCGATGCGGCGCAGGCGCGCGGCTGCCGCGACGCGATTGATGCGGCGTTGCAACGCTCGGAGTCGGCCTGGCCGGTCCGCCCGCTCGGTTTGTAGCGGTCCTCTAGGGATTGCCCTAGTCCCCGCTCTATAATTTCAGGCTGTGCACCGAACAGGGACGCCCCCGGGTGCGCGCCGTGCCGCAGGCGAAGTTCAATGGACTGCGGACATGGAACGTTCGAACATTGACGTCACAAAACCCATAGAGGATCTCGCATGAACAAGTCGCTCCTGCTGACCGCCCTGGTGGCCACCGTTGCCCTCGCCGCTTGCGGCAAGAAGGAAGAGGCGCCCGCGCCGGCGCCGGCCCCGATGGCTGCCCCGGCGCCTGTCGCCGAAGCCGCCGCCTCGGCCGCATCCGCTGCCGCCGTCGCCGGTGATGCCGCGGCCTCGGCCGTGACCGCCGCGGGCGATGCCGCCTCGGCCGCCGTCGGCGCTGCCGTCGACGCCGCCAAGGACATGGCCAAGGACGCCGCCAACAAGGCGGCCGACGCGGTCAAGAAGTGATCGTCCTTCGCTGAAAGCAAGAAGGCCGCCCTCGGGCGGCCTTCTTCTTGGCGTCAGCGCACTCAGCGCAGCTCGGCCAGCAGCACCTGCACCATCTGCTGCGCCGGCTCGCTCTTGTCGGCGGCCCCGGTGGCGGTCTGCACGGCGAGCACCGACTTGTCGGGGCTCGCCTGGCGCACGCTCAGGCGGTAGCGGACCGCAGAGCCGGCTTCGTCGCCGCTGCCGAACAGGCGGCCGAAGAAGCTGCGTGCCTCCTTGGCGGCCTTCGGATCGACGTAGCGGACGAAGTAGACGCCGTCGGCGCGGTTGCGGTCCTCGACGGTGAAGCCGGTGCGGTCGAGCGCCAGCCCGACGCGGCGCCAGGCGCGGTCGAAGTCGTCGTCGATCTCGATCGCCGCGGCGTCGGCGCCGGTCAGCAGCCGCGCGCGCGGCGCCCGCGCCGCCGGCGTGGCGAGCGCGGTGCGCGAGACCTCCTCGGGCGCACCCAGGCGGACCATCAGCCGCGACAGGAACTCGGCCTCGAGCTGCGGGTCCGACGGGCGCGTCACCCACACCGTCTGCTCCTTCTGCGGCGTCGTGAACTCCTCGCGCAGGCCGCGGTGGCTGATGTAGACCTCGCTGCCGCCGGCGGTTCGCTCGATGCGGGTGCGGTAGCGGTCGCGCTCGCCGGTGTCGTACAGGCTGTCGAGCACGCGGCCGAGCAGGGCGCGGATGCCGTCCTGCGGCAGCTTCGCGCGGTTCTCGGCCCAGTCGGTCTCCATCACGCCGGTCTTCGGGTCCTCGCTGGCGATCGTGAAGCCGCGCTCGATCCAGAAGGCCCTGACCTGCGGCCACAGTGCCTCGGGCGCCATCGGCACGCTGAGCCAGCGCTGCTGGCCGTCGCGGACGATCTTCAGGTCGCCTTCGTAGAATTGACGCTTATCGGCGAAATAG
>CALJUI010000152.1 GCA_937975735.1 uncultured Rubrivivax sp. | reverse complement strand
GCTGGCGACCAGCCGCGTCTGAACGGCGCGGCGGATCAGCGCAGGAACAGCTGCTGCAGGTCCGACAGGAAATCGAAGCCGCGCGCGGTCGGACGGATCCGCTCGCCCGCGGTCTCGATCAGCCCCTTCGATTCGGCCTCGCGCAGGCCGGCGTCGATCGCCGACCACGGCAGGCCGGTGCGGGCCGCGAACAGACCGCGGTCGAAGCCGTCGCGCAGCCGCAGCACGTTGAGCATGAACTCGAAGGCGATCTCGCGACGCGCGACCTCGTGCTCGTTCGACACCGCGCGACCGGCCAACGCCTCGTCGAGGTAGCGCGCAGGCTCGCGCCAGCGCACCTGGCGCACGATGCAGTGCGGGAAGCTCAGCTTGCCGTGGGCGCCGGCGCCGATGCCCAGGTAGTCGCCGAACTGCCAGTAGTTCAGGTTGTGCACGCAGCGGTGGCCGTCGCGCGCGAAGGCCGACACCTCGTAGCGCTCGAGGCCGGCGGCCGCGGTGCGCTCGACGAGCAGGTCGAGCATCGCGCTGGCCAGATCGTCGTCGGGCAGCACCGGCGGCCGGCGCGCGAAGGCGGTGTTCGGTTCGATCGTCAGGTGGTAGACGGACAGGTGCGGCGGCGCGAAGTCGAGCGCGGTGGCGAGGTCGCGCTCGAGCGCGGCGAGGTCCTGACCCGGCAGCGCGTACATCAGGTCGAGGTTGAAGGTGTCGAAAGCGGCGGCCGCCTCGGCCACCGCGGCACGCGCCTGCGCGCCGTCGTGCACGCGGCCGATGCGCTGCAGCGCCGCGTCGTCGAAGCTCTGCACGCCGATCGACAGGCGGGTGACACCGGCTGCCCGGTAGGCCCGGAAGCGCTCGGCCTCGAAGGTGCCGGGATTGGCCTCCAGCGTGATCTCGCAGCCGGGCGCCAGCGGCAGCCGGGCGCGCAGGTCGGCCACCAGGCGATCGATCGACTCCGGCCTGAACAGGCTCGGCGTGCCGCCGCCGATGAAGACCGACCCCACCGGCCGGCCCCAGACCAGCGGCAGCGCGGACTCGAGATCGGCGCGCAGCGCATCGAGGTAGCGCTGCTCGAGTGAAGGGGCCAGCGCCGAGGGCGCCGGGCCGGAGGTCAGCCCGTGGGAGTTGAAGTCGCAGTAGGGGCACTTCTTCAGGCACCAGGGCAGGTGCACGTACAGCGACAGCGGCGGCTGCGCCGGCAGTTGCAGCGTGCCCGGGCGCAGGTAGTGATCCGCGCTGCTCACAGACCCCAGACCTCGCGCATCAGCACGCGCATCTGCTGCGCCGCCAGCGCGCGGTGGCTGAGCCGGTTCTTCGTCTGCGGCGGCAGTTCGGCCACCGTCATCCGCTGCGCGTCGATGTAGACCAGCGGGTCGTAGCCGAAGCCGCCGTCGCCGCGCGGCGCATCGAGGATGCGCGCCGGCCAGCGGCCGAAGGCGATCAGCGGCTCGGGGTCGTCGGCGTGACGCAGCGCGACCAGCGTGCTGACGAAGCGCGCCGAGCGGTCGGTCACACCCTGCAGGCGCTGCAGCAGCCAGCGGTTGTTCGCCGCGTCCTGGGCACGCCGCGTGGCCTCGCGGGCGGCCAGCGCCGTCACCAGCCCGGCGGCGTTGGCCGAGGCCACCCCCGGCGCGCCGCCGAGCGCGTCGACGCACAGGCCCGAGTCGTCGGCGATCGCCGCGCCGGCGCTGGCGCGCGCGGCCTGGCGCGCCTTGGCGAGCGCGTTCTCGACGAAGCTCGGGTGCGGCTCTTCGGCCTCGGCGATGCCGAGTGCGCCCTGCGCGACCAGTTCGAGCGGCAGCTCGGCGAACAGCGCTTTCAACTCGGCCAGCTTCTTGGCGTTGTTCGACGCCAGCACCAGTCTCATCGGGTCCCCAGCGCCGCCTTCTGCGCCGCGACCAGCTCGCGAATGCCCCGGTGGGCCAATGCCAGCATCGCGTCCATCTCGACCCGGTCGAAGGGCTGGCCCTCGGCGGTGCCCTGGACCTCGACGAAGCCGCCGGCGCCGGTCATCACGACGTTCATGTCGGTGTCGCAGCCGGCGTCCTCGACGTACTCCAGGTCGAGCAGCGGCTCGCCCTGGACGATGCCGACCGAGACCGCGGCGACATGGTCGCGGATCGGCGACGATTCGATGCGACCTTCGCGCAGCAGCCAGCTCACCGCGTCGTGCGCGGCGACGAAGGCCCCGGTGATCGCCGCCGTCCGCGTGCCGCCGTCGGCCTGCAGCACGTCGCAGTCGAGGTGGATCGTGCGCTCGCCGAGCGCGGCGAGGTCGAACACGCTGCGCATCGAGCGCCCGATCAGGCGCTGGATCTCCTGCGTGCGGCCGCTCTGCTTGCCGCGCGCGCCCTCGCAGTCGCCGCGCGTGTGGGTGGCGCGCGGCAGCATTCCGTACCCGGCCGTAACCCAGCCCTCGCCGCTGCCGCGCTTGTGCGGCGGCACCCGCTCGTCGACCGACGCGGTGCACAGCACCTTGGTGTCGCCAAAGGCGACCAGCACCGAACCTTCGGCGTGCACGGTGTAGCGGCGGGTCAGGCTGACCGGACGCAAGGCGTCCGGCGCGCGGCCGGACGTTCTCTGGAAGGGCATGGTGCGGTTCCTGCGTTGGCGGCGGCCCGGTGCGGGCCCGCCGCGGGTCACTTGCGCTTGTTCGACGAGCGCTGGATGGCCTCGTTGATCTCTCGGATCGAGCGCTCGATCTCGGCGTCGTCGAGGTCGTCGGGCACCGACTCGCCGATCAGGCTGGCCTGGATCGTCGACGCGAAGACCTCGTCGCCGAGCGCCTTCGTCGACACGGCCGCGCCGGTGGTGTTCTCGGCCGACTCCCACTCGACCGCGAGCACGGTGACGTTGTCGCTGTGCGAGCCGGCGTTGCGCAGCGCCTGCTCGACCAGCTCGGGCACGGCGTCGGAGATCGGCCGTCGCGCCAGCTGGTCGGCGATCGCGACGTCGCTGACGCTGCCCCACAGGCCGTCGGAGCACAGCAGCACGCGGTCGCCGGGCTGCAGCAGCAGCGGGCCGGCGGTGTCGACCACCGGCTTGCCCGGGCTGCCCAGGCAGGTGAAGAGCACGTTGCGGTTGAAGCGCTCGGCGATCGGCACGACCTGCGCCATCGTCTCCTGCAGCTCGGAATAGGAGTGGTCGCGGGTGCGCGCGATCAGCTTCTCGCCACGCACCAGGTACAGCCGCGAGTCGCCGCAATGCGCCCAGTAGGCGGCATTGCCCTGCAGCAGGCAGGCGACGATGGTCGTGCGCGGCGTGTCCATCAGCGCCTTCTCGGTCGCGTAGCGCAGCAGCTGGTGGTGGCCGGCGATGATGGCGTCGTGCAGGAAGCGCAGCGGATCAGCCAGCTGCGGCTTGGCCTCGCGCTGGAACAGCGCGGCCATGGTCTGCAATGCGAGCTGCGACGCGACCTCGCCCTCCGGGTGGCCGCCCATGCCGTCGGCCAACGCGAACAGGCCCGAGTCCCGCGTGTAGCAGTAGCCCATGCGGTCTTCGTTCTTTTCGCGACCGCCCTTGCGGCTGACCTGGAAGACGCTGAATCTCATGCCTTCTGACCCGTCTTCAAGGTTTCGAGCTGCAGCTTCAGGCGTTCGCCGAAGCTGAGCTTGGTGTAGCGCCGCTCGGTCTCGCGTGCCAGCTCCTTCTGCAGTGCGAACACGCTCTGCGGCCGCGACAGCGGATCGAGCGACATGCACCACTCGGTGACCTCGATGAGGTTGTCGGAGTAGACGTTGCGCAGCCGTGACAGGCTCAGCGTCAGCCGGTCCTTCTCGAGCCGCTGCGGCGCATCGTTCGGCGGGTAGCCCTGCATGCAGGCGTAGATGCAGGCGCCGATGGCGTAGATGTCGGTCCAGGGGCCGAGCGAGCCGTCGCGCCGGTACATCTCCGGCGCCGCGAAGCCCGGCGTGTACATCGGCCGGATGAAGTTGCCTTCCTTGCTCAGCACCTCGCGCGCGGCGCCGAAGTCCAGCAGCACGGCGCGGTTGTCGTTGGTGATGAAGATGTTGGCCGGCTTGATGTCCAGGTGCAGCATCTTGTGCTGGTGCACGATGCGCAGGCCGCGCAGGATCTCGTCGAACAGGCTGCGGATGGTGCTTTCGCGAAACACCTTGTCACGCTTGAGGTCGCGTGCTGTGACGATGAAGTCCTGCAGGGTGTCGCCCTGCAGGTAGTTCATCACCATGTAGACGGTCTCGTTCTCGCGGAAGAAGTTCAGCACCGAGACGACGCTCGGATGGCTGATCTGCGCGAGGCTGCGGCCCTCCTCGAAGAAACTCTTCAGGCCCAGCCGGTACAGCGGCTGCTTGTCCGGCTTGACGCGCGGCGTCAGTTCACCCGGAGAGCGCTCGGCGAGCGACGAGGGCAGGTACTCCTTGACCGCCACCAGGTGCCGCTGCGGGTCCTCGGCGAGGTACACGACGCCGAAGCCGCCCGCGGCCAGCTTCTTCACGACCTGATAGCCCCCCACCACGGTGCCGGCCGGCAGCGGTGCGGGTTTGGCCTTTGACATAATTGAAATTTGCCCCCTGGGAACCGATGGCAGTCTACAGCATGACCGGTTACGGCAGCGCCTCGCTGGAGGCTGCCGACAGCGCAGAAAGCACGGGCTCGGCGAGCGCTGGCGTGACGGTCGAACTGCGCTCGGTCAACGGTCGCTACCTGGACCTGACGCTGCGCCTGCCGGAGGACCTGCGCGGCCTCGAACCGGCATTGCGGGAACTGGTCGGCGCGCAGTGCAAGCGCGGCAAGATCGAGTTGCGCGTGAGCACTTCGCGCGAGGCCGACACGGCGCTGCCGCAGCCTCAGCCCGACGCGCTGCAGCGACTGGCGCACGCGGAGTCGACGGTGCAGGGCTGGCTGCCCAAGGCCGCGCCGCTG
>CALJUI010000151.1 GCA_937975735.1 uncultured Rubrivivax sp. | reverse complement strand
GCGCTCGACGCGGTCTGGCGCTTCGCCGGCCTGCCCGAGGCCTACTACCGCGACTGGCTGCGCGTGGCCGCCGAGGAGGCGCAGCACTTCACCTTGCTGCGAGAGCACCTGCTGACGCTGGGCGCCGACTACGGCGACTTCGACGCCCACGACGGCCTGTGGGCGATGACCGAGCGCACCGCAGGCGATGTCACCGCGCGCATGGCGCTGGTGCCGCGCACGCTGGAGGCGCGCGGGCTGGACGCGACGCCGCCGATGCAGGCGCGGCTGGCCCGCGCCGGCGACCGGCGCGCGGTCGAGATCCTCGACGTGATCCTGCGCGACGAGGTCGGCCATGTCGCGATCGGCAACCGCTGGTACCGCTGGCTGTGCACGCGCGACGGCCTCGACCCGGAAGCGCACTACGAGGTGCTCGCCGAGCGCCACCGCGCGCCGCGGCTGCGCCCGCCGTTCAACCTCGCCGCCCGCCGCGCCGCCGGCTTCAGCGCCGACGAGATCGCGCGCCTGCACGACGCCTGATCGGCGGGCCTACACTGGCGCCTTCCCGGCCCCGAAAGACCCCCATGCGCCCGTTCGCCCTGACCACCCGCCGCTTCCTGCAAACCGCTGGCCTGCTCGCCGCCGGCCTCGTGCTCGCCGCCTGCGGCAAGCAGGCGGAGGCGCCGCCGGCTCCGGCTCCGGCGGCCGCACCGGCGCCTGCTCCCGCGCCGGCCAAGGTCTACACCGTCGGCACCGATGCCGCCTACGCGCCCTTCGAGAGCCAGAACGAGAAGGGCGAGATCGTCGGCTTCGACATCGAGATCGTGCAGGCGATCGCGGCCAAGGCCGGCTTCGAGGTCAAGTTCGTCAACACGCCCTGGGAGGGCATCTTCAACGCGCTCGGCCAGGGCGACCGCGACCTGCTCGTCTCGGCGATCACGATCACCGACGAGCGCAAGCAGACGATGGACTTCAGCGAGCCCTACTTCGACGCCGCGCAGCTGATCGCGCTGCCGGCCTCGAGCAAGGTCGCGCGCTTCCAGGACCTGAAGAAGCTCAAGGTCGGCGTGCAGACCGGCACCACCGGCGACGAGGCGGTGACCCAGCTGCAGGGCAAGGCCAGCACCCTGATCAAGCGCTTCGAGTCGACGCCGCTGGCGCTCAAGGAGCTCGAGGCGGGCGGCGTCGACGCGGTGGTCGCCGACAACGGCGTGGTCACGCACCACGTCGCCAACAACCCCGGCGGAAAGTTCAAGACCGTCGCCGACGCGAGCTTCGTGCCCGAGCAGTACGGCATCGCGGTGAAGAAGGGCAACGCCGAGTTGCTGGCGGCCCTGAACCAGGGCCTGGCGGCGATCCGCGCCGACGGGACCTACGACCGCATCTACGGCAAGTACTTCGGCGCTGCGCCGGCGGCGGCGGCGCCCGCCCCGGCGGCCTCGAAGTAAGCGGCGGCGGGCATGGATCTCCGCTGGGAGATCCTCGCCGGCTACGGGCCGCTGTTCGCGGCCGGGCTGTGGATGACGGTCCAGCTGACGATCGTCGCGATCGGCGTCGGCCTCGTGCTCGGCGTGGCCTTCGGGCTGGTCAGCAGCTCGGCCGACGCGCCCGAGCCGGCGTCGGCGCCGCTGGCCTGGGCGCTGCGGGCGCTGCGCTGGGTCACCACCGCCTACGTCACCTTCTTCCGCGGCACGCCGCTGTTCGTGCAGATCCTGCTCGTGCACTTCGCGCTGATGCCGGCGCTGGTGCATCCGGACGGCGGGCTGCTGGTGTCGGGCGACCTGGCGCGCGAGTTCCGCCAGAACCACGGTGCCTTCCTGTCAGGCTGCGTGGCATTGAGCCTGAACGCCGGCGCCTACATCAGCGAGATCTTCCGCGCCGGCATCCAGAGCATCCACCGCGGCCAGACGCAGGCTGCCTACAGCCTGGGGCTGACGCACGCGCAGGCGATGCAGGTGGTGGTGCTGCCGCAGGCCTTCAGGCGCATGATGCCGGCGCTCGTCAACGAGGGCGTCACGCTGATCAAGGACTCGTCGCTGGTGTCGGCGATCGGCCTGGCCGAGCTCGCGCTGGCCGCGCGCACCGTCGCCGGCGCCTATTCGCGCTACTGGGAACCGTACCTGGCGATCTCGGCGCTGTACCTGGTGCTGACGCTGACGCTGTCGCTGCTGGCCAAGCGGCTCGAGGCGCCCGCGCACCTCAGGGGGCGTTGAAGAAGTACTGCTTGAGGCCGGCGAGGATCATCTCGATCGCGATCGCCGTCAGCACCAGCCCCATCAGCTTCTCGATCGCCGCGACCATCGAGTCGCCGAGCACGCGGCGGATGCGGTCGGCGGCCAGCAGCACGACGCCGGAGACCACCATCGCGACGGTCAGCGCGCCCATCCAGCTCCACAGGCTCTCGGGCTGGCGCGACGCGAGCAGCAGCACGGTGGCCATCGCCGACGGCCCGGCCAGCAGCGGCACCGCGAGCGGGAAGATGAAGGGCTCGCGGCCCTCGGCGCCGGCGGCGTAGACCTCGGCGCCGGTGGCGAAGACCATGCGCACCGCGATGATCAGCAGGATCACGCCGCCGGCGACCTCGAGCGAGCGCTCCGACAGCCGCATCAGCGACAGGAAGGCCTGGCCGGCGACCATGAACAGCGCCAGCGCCGCGAAGGCGATCGCCGTCTCGCGCAGCGCGACCCGGGTCCGCCGTTCCGGCGCGACCGTGCGCAGCACCGAGATGTAGATCGGCAGCCCGCCCAGCGGGTCCAGCACGAGCAGCAGCAGCACGAGCGCGGAGACGAAGGTGTGGTCCATGGGGACCGGATTGTGCGTCCGGCCGCCGGCCCCGCCGGCTGTTGCGCCGGCGCCGCAATTGACCGTCCGGATGCAGGTCGAATGCGGGTTTCACCCTAGACGACACCTACACTCGCGGCACCGCCGTGGCGCGTTCCGAGACCGCGGCCCGACCCGTCCACTCCGAAAGCCTCCCATGAAGAAGACCCTTCTCGTCACCTCGATCGCGCTGCTGGCCGCCGGGGCCGCGCAAGCCCAGACCACGATCTACGGGCGCCTGAACACCTCGCTCGAGCGCCAGGACAGTGCCGGCGTGAAGTCCTCGGGCATGTTCAACAACTCGTCGCGGATCGGCTTCAAGGGCATCGAGGACATGGGCGGCGGCCTGAAGGCCGGCTTCCAGCTCGAGCACGGCTTCGATTCCGACACCGGCAGCAGCACCCAGGGCACGCAGTTCTGGGCGCGCCAGTCCGAGGTCAACCTGAGCGGCCAGTTCGGCACCGTGCGCCTGGGCAACTTCACCAGCGAGGCCTACTTCGCCACCGCCGACTACGTCAGCCTGCACAACCACGACACCGGCAGCTCGGCCGATGCGCTGTACGCCTACGTCGGCCGCAACGGCAACAAGCTGGCCTACCGCTCGCCGGACCTGAACGGCCTGACCCTTGAAGGCGCGGTCTCGCTGAAGGAAGCAGGCCCGGACCACGGTTACGACCTCGCCGCGAACTACACGATGGGTGCGTGGCAGCTCGGCGCCGGTTTCGAAAAGCTGGCTGGCGGCAAGCAGTTCGCGCTGCGTGCGCTGTACGAGACGGGCCCCTTCGTCTTCGGCGGCTACGTGCAGCGCGACACCGACGGCTTCGGCGCCGGCCTGGGCAACCGCACCACGCTGCGCCTGTCGGGCATGTACGTGATGGGCGTGAACGAGTTCCATCTGAACGTCGGCCGCGCCGGCGACTACAGCCGCGTCGCCGACAGCTCGGCGACGCAGGCGACGATCGGACTCAACCACAACCTGAGCAAGCGCACCAAGGTCTACGGCCTGTACACCAAGGTCGCGGCGAGCAACGGCACGCCGTACGTCGGCGACTTCAGCTCGTTCGCGCTGGGCGTGCGCCACAACTTCTGAGTCGTCGCGCGCCGTGCGGAAGCCGCCCCCCGGGGCGGCTTTCTCGTTCAGGGGCCGGTCATCCGCGCGGGTGGTGCGCCGCGTGCAGCTGGCGCAGCCGCTCGCGCGCGACGTGGGTGTAGATCGTCGTCGTCGAGATGTCGGCGTGGCCGAGCAGCATCTGCACCGCGCGCAGGTCGGCGCCGTGGTTCAGCAGGTGGGTGGCGAAGGCGTGGCGCAGCGTGTGCGGCGACAGCGGCGCGGTGATGCCGGCGCGGCGCGCATGGCGCTTGATCAGGGTCCAGAACATCTGCCGCGTCATGCCGCCGCCGCGGCCGGTGACGAACAGGGCGTCGCTGGCCCGGCCGCGCAGGATCGCCGCGCGGGCGTCGGCCAGGTAGCGCGTGACCCAGTCCTGCGCCTCGGCGCCGAAGGGCACCAGCCGCTCCTTGGCGCCCTTGCCGGTGATCCGCACCGCGCCTTCGGCGAGGCCGAGCTGCACCGTCTTCAGCCCGACCAGCTCGCTGACGCGCAGGCCGCTGGCATACATCAGCTCGATCATCGTGCGGTCGCGCAGGCCGAGCGGCGTGGCGGTGTCGGGCGCGGCGAGCAATGCCTCGACCTGCGCCTCGGACAGCGACTTCGGCACCCGCAGCGCCTGGCGGGCGGCGAGCAGGCGCAGCGTCGGGTCGGCATCGACCAGCCGCTCGCGCAATGCCCAGCGGTAGAAGCGGCGGAACACCGCCAGACGGCGGTTGGCGGTGCTCGCGCGCGTGCTGGCGTGGCGCGCGCTGGCATAGCCGAGCAGATCGCTCTCGCGGGCGTCGACGAGCGTTCGGCCCTGCCCGTCAAGCCAGCCGGCGAGCAGCCGCAGGTCGCGCCGGTAGGCCGTCAGCGTCTGCGCCGACAGGCCGTCCTCGAGCCACAGCGCGTCGGCAAAGCGCTCGATCAGCGCCAGCGCATCAGCCGACCGGGCCACCGAGCAGCCCCACCTTCATCTCCTTGTCGACCGGCCGGTCGCCGACGAAGATGCGCAGCAGCGCCGCGTACAGGTCCTCGCCGGGGATCGGCGCGCCGCGCGGGCGGCCGTTGAGCGACAGCTGCAGGCCCCGGCCGGGCAGAAAGTCGAGGTCGACCAGGTCGCCCTTGCGCACCGTGCCGATCGCATGGACGAGCGCGTCGAACTGCTGCATGCGCTCGCGCAGCGCCGGCACCTCGGCGGCCGGCGTGTTGCGGCTGACGCCCTTGCCGAAGGCCTTGACGAACTCGGCCGACGGCACGTCGACGAGCATCTTCATCTGCAGCCGCTTCGGACCCGGCGCCGCCAGCACGTCGGGCACGGTGCGCACGCGCTGGGTCAGGTACAGCGCCGCCGCGTAGCCCTTGAACCAGGCCACCGCGCGGTAGCCGACGCCGTTCAACTGCAGCGCGGTGTCGGCCACGCGCACCTGCGCCGGGAAGACGTGGCCGCCTTCGACCTCCACCTGCGCCAGCAGCGGGCCGGCGAACGGGCCCGCCAGCAGCAGCAGCGCGGCGCGGCGGCGAGTGGTGCAGTGGCCTCGCATCGGTCCGATTTTGCCTGCATGGCGCGCTGGCACACTCGCGCGATGACCGATGCCTTCGTGCTGCTGCCGGATTTCGCACTGATCCTGTGCGGCTGGGCGATCTGCCGCTGGACGCCGCTGAACCGGCCGGTGTGGGACGGCGCCGAGCGGCTCGTCTATTACTTGCTCTTCCCGGCGCTGCTGTTCTCGTCGATCGTGCGCAACCCGCTGCAGCCCGCCGAAGCCCTGCCGCTGGCCGTCGCCGGCATCGTGGTGACGCTGATCGGCATCGCGCTGGCGATCGCCATCGGCCGCTGGCCCGGCGTCGACCCGCGGCTGCACGCCTCGGGCTCGCAGGTCGCCTTCCGCTTCAACTCCTACGTCGCGCTGGCGGTGGTCGAGCGCATCGGCGGCGCGCCGGGGCTGGCCTGGATGGCGCTGATCATCTCGCTCGTGGTGCCCCTGTGCAACGTCGCCGCCGTCTGGCCGCTGGCGCGCCAGGGTGGCCACGGCTACCTGCGCGAACTGCTGCGCAACCCGCTGATCGTCGCGACCGTCGCCGGGCTGCTGTTCAACGCGCTCGGCCTCGGCCTGCCCACGCTGGCGAGCACGACGCTGAACCGCATCGGCACCGCGGCGCTGCCGATCGGGCTGATGGCGGTCGGCGCCGGGCTGCGCATCGGCGCGCTGCGCGAAGGGCCGGGGCTGGCGGCGTCGCTGATGACGGTGCGTCACCTCGTGCTGCCGGTCTCGGCGATCGGCATCGTCATCGGCCTCGGCCTGCCGCCGGCGCAGCAGGCGGTGGTGGTGACCTTCGCCGCGCTGCCGACCGCCTCCAGCGCCTACGTGCTGGCGGTGCGCATGGGCGGCCACGGGCCCTTCGCCGCGAGCCTGGTGACGCTGTCGACGCTGCTCGGCATGGCCAGCCTGCCGCTGGCACTCACCGCGCTGGCGGCGCTGCAGTGACGCTGCAGTGAGTCAGCGCTGCGCCAGCGCCCAGTCGATGTGCTCGCGCACCAGCGCGTCGGCTGTCGCGCGTGCGCCGGCGAGCGCGTCACGCAGCGCCTCGTCGCCGGTCTCGCGCCAGGCATTGCCGAGGCCGACCGCGAGGTTGCGGCGCCAGCGCGACCAGCCGATGCGCCGCATCGCGCTGCCTTCGGTGCGCTGCAGGAAGGCCGCCTCGTCCCAGCGCCACAGCGCGAGCAGCGTCGCGCGGTCGAGCTCGTGGCGGACGTCGAAGTCCGGCAGCGTCGCGCGCTGCGCGTACTTGTTCCAGGGACAGGCGAGCTGGCAGTCGTCGCAGCCGTAGACCCGGTTGCCGACCGCCGCGCGGAGCTCGGGCGGGATCGGGCCGTCGTGCTCGATCGTCAGGTAGGAGATGCAGCGCCGCGCGTCGAGCCGGTAGGGCGCGACGATGGCCTGCGTCGGGCAGACGTCGAGGCAGGCGCGGCAGCGGCCGCAGTGCGGCTCGACCGGCGCGGTGGCCGGCAGCGGCAGGTCGACGAAGAGCTCGCCGAGGAAGTACATCGACCCGGCGTCGCGGCGCAGCGCCAGCGTGTGCTTGCCGCGCCAGCCGGTGCCGCTGCGCGCGGCGAGCTCGACCTCGAGCACCGGCGCGGAGTCGGTGAACACGCGGTGGCCGAACGGGCCGATCTCCGCGGCCAGCCGGTCGGCCAGGCGCTGCAGGCGCCGACGCAGCACCTTGTGGTAGTCGCGGCCGCGGGCGTAGACCGAGACCACGGCCTCGCGCGGATCGGCCAGCCTTCGCTTCTCGCGTTCGATCCAGTCGTCGCCGGCGTCGCGCGGCAGGTAGTCCATCCGCGCGGTGACGATGCTGACCGTGCCCGGCACCAGCGCCGCCGGCTCGCTGCGCTTGCCGTCGTAGGCGGCCAGGTAGTGCATCGAGCCGTGGAATCCGGCGGCGAGCCAGGCGGCCAGACCGGGCTCGGCGTCGCGCAGGTCGACACCGGCGATGCCGATCTGGGACAATCCCTCCTGATGCGCCCACGCCCGCAGCTGCTCGACGAGCCGCTGCACGTCGAGCCGATGACGCTGTTGCATGCACCGATTCTAGAAAGCCGCACCCTGCATTGGCGCAACGAGGCCGATTGCGCCGCCTTCGCCGCCCTCCTGGCCCGCCAGCCCGCGCTGCGCGATGCCCACGTCGAACTCCACGGCCCGCTCGGTGCCGGCAAGACGACCTTCGTGCGCCACCTGCTGCGCGCGCTGGGCGTCACCGGGCGCATCAAGAGCCCGACCTATACGGTGCTCGAACCGCACCATGTCGGCGACCTGGCGATCTCGCACTTCGACTTCTACCGCTTCGACGACCCGCGCGAGTGGGAGGACGCGGGCCTGCGCGAGGTCTTCGCCGCGCCGGGGCTGAAGCTGTCGGAGTGGCCGCAGAAGGCCGCCGGCCAGCTGCCGCCGGCCGATCTGCGGCTTCACCTGGCGGTGCGCGGCGACACCGCGCGCGAGGTCCGGCTCGAGGCCTGCAGCGAACGCGGCGAGGCGCTGCTGCGATGAAGGGCACCGACGCGTCGCGCCGCCGGGCCCTCGCCCGGATGGGCATGCTGGTGATCGGCCTGACCGGTGCCCAGCTCGCGCGCGGCGCCAGCATCGTCGCGGTGCGCGTCTGGCCGGCCGACGCCTACACGCGGGTGACCATCGAGTCCGACGTGGCGCTGGCGGCCAGCCACTTCCTGATCGACGACCCGCGCCGGCTGGTCATCGACCTCGACGGGCTCGAGCTGCATCCGGCGCTGCGCGAACTCGTCGGCAAGATCCGCCCCGACGACCCCTACATCGCCGGCGTTCGGGTCGGCCAGTTCCAGCCGACGGTCGTGCGCCTGGTGCTCGACCTGAAACGCCGCATCGAGCCGCAGCAGTTCACCCTGCTGCCGGTCGCGGCCTACCAGCATCGGCTGGTGTTCGACCTGAAGCCGGTCGAGTCGCCCGACCCGCTGCTCGAGCTCGTGATGGACAAGGAGGCCGCCGAGGCGCGCGCCGCGAAGGCACTGGAGGACGCGCTCGGCGAGCTGATCGCACGCGTCGACAAGCCCGGCCTGCCCGGGCCGACGCCGGCACCCGCGCCGCCGCGGCGCTGGCAGACGCCGGCCCCGCCCCCGGCGCACGGACCGCTCAGCGAGGAGGACAAGCGGACGATCGAGCGGCTGATCATCGTGGCGCTCGATCCCGGTCACGGCGGCGAGGATCCCGGCGCGATCGGCCCGACCGGGCTGAAGGAGAAGGACGTCGTGCTGGCGCTCGCGCTGCAGCTGCGCGACAAGCTCAATGCGGTGCCGGGCATGCGCGCGATGCTGACGCGCGACGAGGACTACTTCGTGCCGCTGCACGAGCGCGTGCGCAAGGCGCGGCGGGTGCAGGCCGACCTCTTCGTGTCGATCCACGCCGACGCCTTCATGCGGCCGCAGGCGCGCGGCGCCAGCGTCTTCGCGCTGTCCACCAACGGCGCGACGAGCGCCGCCGCACGCTGGATGGCCCGGCGCGAGAACGCCGCCGACGTGGTCGGCGGCATCAACCTGGCGGTGGCCGACAAGCAGGTCGTCGGCGCGATGCTCGACATGAGCACCCACGCGCAGATCAAGGACAGCCTGAAGCTCGGCCGCGAGGTGCTCAAGCGCATCGGGCAGGTCGGCAAGCTGCACAAGCCGCAGGTCGAGCAGGCCGGCTTCGCGGTGCTGAAGGCGCCGGACATCCCGAGCATCCTCGTCGAGACGGCGTTCATCTCGAACCCGCAGGAGGAGAAGCTGCTGCGCGATCGCGCCTACCAGGGACGCCTGATCGACGCGCTGGCCACCGGCATCCGGCGCTACTTCGCGAACAACCCGCCGCTGGCCCGCCGCCGCCAGCTGTGAATCCGTCGGCGGCCGGCGGTGGTCGACGCGCCACACCCGGGCCGACCCACCGGCCACGGGCGCACTGCCGCGGCGTTATCCTCGGGACCGGATGACCGCTCCCGCCGACACCGAGTCCGCCGTCCAGCGCGAGTTGCTGGACGTGGCCTTGCGCAACTCGGGGCGCAGCGTGCCCCTGCTGCTGGCGGCCGTCGGCTTCATGGCCTGGCTGGGCCTGCAGTACGAGCAGACGGCAGCGGCGCTGCTGACCGCCGGCACCGGCATCGCGGTCGCGATCTGGCGCGCGCTGCTGGCGCGCCGGGCGATCGACGCGGCGTCGCTCGACGACGAGCGCGTGGCCCGGCTGGTGCACGAGCTCGAGGCGAACGCGCTCGCGGTGGGCGTGATGTGGGTCATCGCCACCGTCGGCATCTACCCCTGGCTGACCGGCCCGCACGCGGTGCTGTACGGCTGCATCGTCACCGGCTCGGTGGCCACCGCGGCGATCTTCATGTCGATCGCCGGACGCTCCTTCGTGATCCTGACCGCGCTGCAGATGGGCTCGCTGGCCAGCGTCTCGCTGTTCGACGCCAAGGTGCAGTCCTACCCGCTGGCGGTGCTGGCGGTGCTGTTCGGCCTGACGATGTTGCGCGCCACGCGCGAGTTCCGCGAGACCGCCTCGAGCGCGATCCGCCACGGCCTGGAGGCCAACGACGCCAACGCCTCGCTGCAACGCGCCAAGGAGACCGCGGAGTCGGCCAATCTGGCCAAGTCGCAGTTCCTGGCCACGATGAGCCACGAGATCCGCACGCCGATGAACGGCGTGCTCGGCGCGCTCGACCTGCTGCGCCACTCCGCGCTGGACCCGCGCCAGCGCCGGCTGGTCAAGACCGCGGCGGCCTCGGGCGAGTCGCTGATGGACATCCTCAACGACGTGCTCGATCACTCGAAGATCGAGGCCGGCAAGCTCGCGCTGATGCCCTCGCCGGTGTCGCTGCACTCGGTGGCGGCGTCGGCCGCGGCGCTGTTCCGCGCCAATGCCGAGCAACGCGGCGTGGCGATCGAGCTCGACGTCGGCGACGACGTGGTCGACGGCGTGCAAATCGACGGCCAGCGACTCAAGCAGGTGCTGCTGAATCTGGTCGGCAACGCGGTCAAGTTCACCGAGCGCGGGAGCATCACGCTGCGCTTGCGGGCGCTGCCGGCGCCGCCCGAGCACGCCCATGTGCGCTTCGAGGTCAGCGACACCGGCATCGGCATCGCGCCGGAGGCGCTGGACACGCTGTTCGAGCCCTTCTTCCAGGTCGACGGCACGCGCCGGCGCATGCACGGCGGGACCGGCCTGGGTCTGGCGATCAGCCAGCGCATCATCGAGGCCATGGGCGGCGAGATCACGGTCGAGAGCCGGCCCGGCCGCGGCTCGCGCTTCAGCTTCGAGCTGACCATGCCCATCGCCCAGGGTGCGCTGCCGCCCTCGCCGATCGACACCAACTTCGGCGGGCTCGGCGACGCCGGCTCGCCGCTGGCCGGGACCGTGCTGCTGGTCGAGGACAACGCGGTCAACCGCATGATCGGCGTCGAGATGCTGCGCTCGTTCGGCGTCGACGTGGTCGAGGCGGAAGACGGCGAGCAGGCCGTCGACCTGATGAAGCAGCACCCCTTCGACCTGGTGCTGATGGACCTGCAGATGCCGGTGATGGACGGCTTCACCGCGACGGCACGGGTGCGCGAGCGCGAAGCGGCGCTGCGCCTGCCGCGCGTGCCGATCGTCGCGCTGACCGCCAACGCCTTCGACGACGACGCGGCGCAGTCGCTGGCGGTGGGCATGGACGCCCACCTGGCCAAGCCCTACAGCCGCGAGCAGTTGCGCGACCTGCTGATGCAGTGGATGTAGGCGCCGGGGCCCGGCCGCGCGCTACAGCGCGCCCCAGGCGGTGATGCCGGTGCGCGTCTCGACCCAGGCGCTGTCGAGTTCCATGCGCTTGATCTCCTCGACCGCGCCCTCGGCGGCGCCGCCGGCCTTGCGCGCCTGGGCGCGCGCGAGGCGCTCCATCAGTCGCAGGTCGCGGTCGGTCAGCGTCATCGCGGTCTCGGCCCACAGCGTGACGATCGTCTGCAGCGTCTCGTAGGTCACCGGCGCCGCCATGCGCTGCGCCTGCAGCGCGGCCAGCGTGCCGCGCAGCCGCGGCGCGACCTGGCGCAGCACCTGCTCGATCGCCAGCTCGCCCTCGCCGTCCTCGACCACCACGTCGACCAGGCCACGCTGGTGCAGTTCCTGGGCCGAGTACAGCCGGCCGGACAGGATCATCTCGTTGGCGACCTGGAAGCCCGAGCGGCGGATCGTGAAGTCCCAGGCGCCCATGCCGGGGAAGAGGTTGAACAGCACCTCGGGAAAGCCGCCCTGCGCGCTGCGCTCGAAGATCACCTTGTGGAAGGGCAGCACCGACTCCAGGCCGCCGCCCAGCGTGTCGCCCTGCACCATCACCGTGGTGTGCACGCCGATGCGCGCGGCATTCTCCATCCACCAGATCAGGTCGACGCAGCGCCGCGCGTACAGGCGCAGCGAGTCGATGTCGCCGGCGCGCACCAGCAGCACGAACAGGGCCAGGTCGCCGCCGAAATTGAACACCCCGGGCACGTCCGAGGTCATCACGAAGTGCTGCACCAGCCCGCGCGACTCGGTGATGTCGGCCATCACGCGCTGCAGCTCGGCCATCGCGGTCAGGCTGTAGCACTGGATCGGCTTGACGCAGGTGCGCACGCGCAGCGCGCGCAACTCGGAACTCCACTCGAGCCGGATCGACTTGTACGGGCGGCCGAGCAGGGTCGGCAGGTCGAGGCGATCCGGCGCGTTCATAAGGCCTCGATGATGCGCATGAACTGGTGGAAGTTGACCCGCGCCGACTCGGCGATCGCGTCCAGCGCCTCGGGATCCTCGACGGTGTTGATGATCTGGCGCAGTTCGGCCATGTGCTGCGCATCGAGCGTGGCGTGCGAGCTGATGAAGGAGATGCCGCGCTCGCCGTCGAGCAGCAGCGACTCCTGGATCGCGCTGGCGAACGGGCCGCCGTAGACCGAGGCGATGACCTCGAGCGCGTAGAGCATGCCGAGCGCGGAGCAGGGATGGCGACGGTCGGCGGCCCAGTAGTTGTAGCCGTTCAGCGCCAGCGTGTGCACGCCGGGCGCGTGCGACTGGGTGGTGGCCGGACTGACGCCGACCGCCTCGAGGTCGTTGCGCACCCAGACTTCGTGGCCCGCCTCCTCCTGCATGTGCTCGTAGAGGAAGTAGCGCACCGGCGCGAAGGCGTCGGGCAGGCGGCTGGCCGCCGCGGCGCTGACCGGGTTGAAGTGCCAGACGACGTGGTAGAGCTCGAGCAGCAGCGCCCGATAGCGCTCCACGCTCATGCCGGTGGCCACCGCGTCCATCACCGCCGGATGGGTCTCGAACTCCCTCCGCGCCTCGTCCGTCCGCATCACGAGGTCGCCAAAGCTTGCCGCCATCTGCTTGTTCCCAACGTTGGTCCGTATGTTCGGACTCACATGCGTATGGTGCCATTGTCAGACCTGACAGGGTGATTTGGTGACAAATCACCACAGATGCGCTCCCTACAATCCTCCCGATGCCGCCGACCCCGCGCCGCCCGATCCGCGAACTGCCCGATCCGCTGGTCAGCCAGATCGCCGCCGGCGAGGTCGTCGAGCGGCCGGCGTCGGTGGTGCGCGAGCTGGTCGACAACGCGCTCGACGCCGGGGCCCGCCAGGTCACGGTGCGGCTCGGCGCCGGCGGCGTGCGCCTGATCGTCGTCGAGGACGACGGCATCGGCATCCCGAGCGCCGAGCTGCCGCTGGCGCTCAAGCGCCACGCCACGAGCAAGATCGGCTCCCTGGCCGACCTCGAATCGGTCGCGACGATGGGCTTCCGCGGCGAGGCGCTGGCGGCGATCGCCAGCATCGCCGGTCTGTCGCTGACCAGCCGCACCGCCGACGACGCGCACGCCTACCGCATCGATGCGGCCAGCGGCGAACTGGCGCCGGCGGCGCGCGCGATCGGCACCACCGTCGAGGTGCAGGAGCTCTTCTTCAGCACGCCGGCGCGGCGCAAGTTCCTGAAGACGGACGCCACCGAGGCGGCACACTGCCTCGAGGCGGTGCGCCGGCACGCGCTGGCGCGGCCCGACGTCGGCTTCGCGGTCTGGCACGACGGCCGCATCGTCGCGCAATGGCGACCGGCGACGCCGGCGCAGCGCATCGCCGACGTGCTCGGTGCCGTCTTCGTCGGGCACAGCCGGCCGATCGAGGCCGAGCAGGGACCGCTGGCGCTGAACGGCCGGGTCGGCCAGCCGGAGGCCGCGCGCAGCCGCGCCGACCAGCAGTACCTCTACGTCAACGGCCGCTTCGTGCGCGACCGGCTGGTCGCCCACGCGGTGCGCGCCGCCTACGAGGACCAGCTGCACGGCAGCCGCCACCCGAGCTACGTGCTGTTCCTGCGCCTGCCGCCCGAGGCGGTCGACGCCAACGTCCACCCGACCAAGATCGAGGTCCGGCTGCGCGACGGCCGTGCCGTGCACCAGGCCGTCAGGCACGCGGTCGCCGAAGCGCTGGCGCCGACCCGCGCCGCGGCGCCGGCGGACAGCCCGCCGTCCACCGAACCGGCCCCGGCCCCCGCCGCG
>CALJUI010000150.1 GCA_937975735.1 uncultured Rubrivivax sp. | reverse complement strand
CGACCCCGCCAGCCGCCGCGCCGGCGCCCGCGCCGAACGCCGCCGCGGCGGCGGTGCCGCCGAAGCGGTCGTGGATGGGGCCGGTCGCCGGCCTCGCCGCGGGCCTGGGCCTGGCCGCGCTGTTCAGCCACCTCGGCCTGGGCGAGGAACTGGCCAACTTCGTGATGCTGGCGCTGCTGGCGGTGGTGGCCTTCGTCGTGATCCGGATGCTGATGCGTCGCTTCGCCGGCGGTGGCTTGGCCCCGGCCGCGGCCGGCGGAGCGCCCAATCCGATGGCCCGCCAGGCCTTCGAGACGGCGCCGCCGGCGTCGCAGGCGCCCGCCTTCACCGGCATCCAGATCGGCTCGGGCCTGGCCGCAGGCGGCGCGCCCGCGGCGCTGCCGGCGGACTTCGACGCCGAAGGCTTCGAGCGCATCGCGCGGATGATTTTCGTGCGCATGCAGACCGCCAACGACGCCGCCGACCTGAACGATCTGCGCCAGTTCACGACGCCGGAGCTGTTCGCCGCGCTGCGCGTGGACCTGCAGGACCGCGGCCCGGCGGCGCAGCACACCGACGTGATCCGCGTCGACGCCCAGGTGCTCGAGGTCGCCGAGGAGAGCGGCCAGCAGATCGTCAGCGTGCGCGTCACCGGCGAGGGCCGCGAGGATCCGGCCGAGGCACCGTCTGCCTTCGACGAGGTCTGGCACCTGACCAAGCCGGCCGACGCCGACGGCGCCTGGCGCATCGCCGGCGTGCAGCAGCGCGAAGCGAACTGACCTAGCCGGCGCGCGCCAGCGCGCGCCGGATGCGGTGCCGTGCGACCGTCGTGCGCGGCACCTTCTGGCCCTCGAACCAGCTGCGCACGTCCTCGTCGAGGCCGATGCCGTGCATGTAGTTGTACAGGGCCTTGCGCAGCGCGATACCGAGCCGGTCGTGGTCGACGCCGGTGGGGTCGTCGCAGCCGACATCGTTCTTCGCGAAGGCCCCCTGCGGCAGCGGCCGCAGCGTCACGCCGTACTGCTCGGGGTGGCGGCCCACCGGCGAGTGCACGGTGCAGGCGAAGCGGTGGAAGAAGCCGCTGTGGATGCAGCCGGCGTCGAACAGCTGGCGCACGTACTCGAGCGCATCGACCGTGTCCTGCACGGTCTGGGTCGGGAAACCGTACATCAGGTAGGCGTGGACCAGCACGCCGGCATCGGCGAAGCCGCGCGTCACGCGCGCCACCTGGTCCACCGACACGCCCTTCTTCATCAGCGCCAGCAGGCGGTCCGACGCGACCTCCAGGCCGCCCGAGATCGCGATGCAGCCGCTGTCGGCGAGCTGCCGGCACAGCGCCGGGCTGAAGGTCTTCTCGAAGCGGATGTTGCCCCACCAGGAGATGCGCACGCCGCGCCGGTCGAGCTCCTCGGCCATCGCCTTCAAGGCCTTCGGCGGCGCCGCCTCGTCGACGAAGTGGAAGCCCGTCTCGCCGGTCTCGGCGACGATCGCCTCGATGCGGTCGACCAGCGTGCCCGCGCTGGCGGCGTCGTAGCGTGAGATGTAGTCCAGGCTCACGTCGCAGAAGCTGCACTTCTTCCAGTAGCAGCCCAGCGCCACCGTCAGCTTGTTCCAGCGCCCGTCCGACCACAGCCGGTGCATCGGGTTGAGCATGTCCAGCAGCGACAGGTAGCGCTTGAGCGGCAGGCCGTCCCAGGTCGGCGTGCCGACCTGGTCGAAGGGCAGCTCGGGCTCGACGAGGTTGACGTAACGCACCGCCCCGTCGACCCGCACGAAGGTGCGCACGAGCCGGCTCGCCGAGCGCCGGCCCGCCAGGTGCTCGAGCAGCGCCAGCAGCGGGCGCTCGCCGGCGTCCAGCGTCACGTAGTCGACGAAGTCGAACAGGCGCGGCTCGGCGAGTTCGCGCAGCTCGGTGTTGACGTAACCGCCGCCGAGCACGATCGCAACGGCGGGGTCGGCGGCCTTGATCGACTGCGCGATGCGCAGCGCCGCGTAGACCGCGCCGGGGAACGGCACCGACAGCAGCACCACCGTCGGCAGGTGGCGCGCCAGCGCGTCCAGCGTCAGCCGGTGCAGGGTCGCGTCGATCAGGTGGTGCGGCGCGGCCAGCGCGTCGGCCAGCGGGTCGAAGCTCGGCTGGCTCATCGCCAGCGACTCGCCGTAGCGCACGAACTCGAAGCGCGGGTCGACCGCGTCGCGCAGCACGTCGGCCAGGTCGTTCAGGTACAGCGTGGCGAGGTGGCGCGCGCGGTCGGTCACGCCCAGCGCGCCGAAGGCCCAGGCCATCGGGTCGCCGCCGTCGTCGTCGACGTAGACCGCCAGCGCGTCGAAGCGCGGCCCCTCCGGCAGGAAGCGCCGCGACACGATGCGGTGCGCCAGCGTCGGGTCGCGCCCCTGCAGGAAGGCGATCGTCGGCTCGATCGTCGCGGCGTAGTCGTCGAAATGCTCGACGAAGGCCCGCACCCGCGGCGTGCGGTCGCCGGCGCGCTCGATCTGCGCCTTCAGCGCCGCCAGCCCGGCGCCCGACAGCAGCTCGAGGATCAGCGCCAGCGCCAGGTCCTCCTGCACCGCGTCGACCCCCTGCGCGCGCAGGAAGCCGGTCAGGTAGGCGGTGGACGGATAGGGCGTGTTGAGCTGCGTCATCGGCGGGATGACGGACAGCACGCGCAGCGGCCGGGCGGCGACGGGTGGCATCGGCCGCATTGTGTGCGACCGGTCCGCGCTATATAGTCCACAACATAGCGATGCGACTCCTCCGACACCTCGTGCTGCTGATCGGCCTGGCCGCGGCGATCGTCGCGCCGGCCGCCGGCGCCGACCTGCGCATCGCCGCCGCGTCGGACCTGCGCTACGCGCTCGACGAACTGCTGCCCGGCTTCCGCGCCGCCCACCCCGGCCGCCGCATCGAGGTGATCTACGGCGCCTCGGGGAAGCTGGCGACGCAGATCCGCCACGGCGCGCCTTTCGACGTCTTCCTGTCGGCCGACATCGCCTTCCCGCGCGCGCTGGTCGACGACGGCTTCGCGGCCGGCCCGGTGCGGCGCTACGGCGTGGGCCGGCTGGTGCTGTGGAGCCGCGACGCCGCGCTGGCCGCGACGCCGCTGGCCGAGCTGCCGCGCGCAGCGGGGCTCCGCCCAGTCGCGCGCGCCACCCCGCGCCACGCGCCCTACGGCCAGCGCGCCGCCGAGGCCTTGCGCCATGCCGGCGCCTGGGAGCCGCTGCAGGGCCGGCTGGTGCTCGGCGACAACATCGCGCAGGCGGCGCAGTTCGTCGACAGCGGCGCCGCCGACGCGGGGCTGATCGCGCTGTCGATCGTGCTCGCGCCCGGGCTCGCCGGCCGCGGCCACTGGGCGCTGATCCCCGCCGGCTGGCACGCGCCGCTCGAGCAGGGCCACGTGATCACCGCGCACGGCGCCGGCAAGGCGCTGGCCGCGGCCTTCGTCGCCCACCTGGACACGCCGGCGGCGCAGGCGCTGATGCGGCGCTACGGCTTCGACACCGACGAAGGGCGGGACCCCCCGCGATGAGCCCCGACGACCTGACCGCGCTGCGCGTCACGCTCGAGCTCGCCGCGGTGACGACGGCGCTGCTGCTCGCGCTCGGCCTGCCGCTGGCCTGGTGGCTGGCGCGCAGCACCTCGCGAGCGGCCTGGGTCGTGTCGTCGCTGGTCGCGCTGCCGATCGTGCTGCCTCCCACCGTGCTCGGCTTCTACCTGCTGGTGCTGATGGGGCCGCAGGGCGCGGTCGGCGCGGCACTCGACGCGGTCGGCCTGCCGCCGCTGGTGTTCAGCTTCGGCGGCCTGGTGCTGGCCTCGGTGCTGTCGTCGCTGCCCTTCATGGTGCAGCCGCTGCGCGACGCCTTCGCGGCGATCCCCGGCCGCCTGCTCGACGCCGCGGCGACGCTGCGCGCGTCGCCGCTCGACCGCTTCGCCACCATCGTGCTGCCGCTGTCGAAGCGCGGCATCGCCACCGCCTGCACGCTGGCCTTCGCGCACACGGTGGGCGAGTTCGGCGTCGTGCTGATGGTCGGCGGCAACATCCCCGGCAGCACGCGCGTGCTGTCGATCGCGATCTACGACCACGCCGAGGCGCTGCAGTTCGGCGCCGCGCACCTGCTGTCGGCGCTGCTGCTGGCCGGCTCGTTCGCCGCGCTGCTGCTGGTCAACCGCGGCGCGCGCCGCGCCGCGCCGGCATGATCGCGCTGCGCATCGAGCTGCCGCGCCCGGGCGGCTTCCGCCTGGACGTCGACCTCGCGCTGCCGGCGCGCGGCGCCACCGCCCTCTTCGGCCCGTCGGGCTGCGGCAAGACCACGCTGGTGCGCTGCATCGCCGGGCTGGAGACCGCCGCCCGGGCGCACATCCGCGTCGGCGACGAGACCTGGCAGGACGGCGCGACCAGCCTGCCGGTGCACCGGCGCGGGGTCGGCATGGTGTTCCAGGACGCCGCGCTGTTCCCGCACCTGAGTGCGCGCGGCAACCTGGACTACGCGCAGCGCCGCGCGCCGCCCGGCGGCGCGCCGGTCGACCTGGACGCGATCACGTCGCTGCTGGGCCTGGACGGCCTGCTCGACCGCCGGCCGGCGATGCTGTCGGGCGGCGAACGCCAGCGGGTCGCGATCGCGCGGGCGCTCGCCGCGCGTCCGCGCCTGCTGCTGATGGACGAGCCGCTGGCCGGCCTGGACGCCGCGCGCAAGGCCGAGTTCCTGCCCTGGCTGGACCGGCTGCGCGAGGCGGTCACCGTGCCGCTGGTCTACGTCAGCCACGCCATGGACGAGGTGGCGCGCATCGCCGACCACCTGGTGCTGATGGACGCCGGCCGCGTGCGGGCCGACGGCGCGCTGGACGCGATGACGGCGCGGCTGGACCTGCCGCTGCACCGTGCCGAGGACGCCGGCGTCGTGCTGCCCGCCACCCTCGGCGCGCGCGACGCCGCCTGGGGGCTGGCGCGGATGGACGCCGGCGGCCATGCGCTG
>CALJUI010000149.1 GCA_937975735.1 uncultured Rubrivivax sp. | reverse complement strand
TCGCTGCCGCCGACCATCCACGGCGCGGCGGCGATCGCCTCGCGCAGGCGCCGGGCGGCGCGCGCGCGGTCGGCGTCCAGGCCGACGCCGGTGCCGGCGCGCGCGAAGGCCCGGGCCAGATGGCGCAGCGGGATCGCGAAGGTCGGGATCGAGCAGCCGTCGATGCCCCGCGCGGTGTTCGCGAGATCGAAGCCGGTGGTGGCCTGCAGCGAGGCCGTCGCCTCGCGCATGACCGGGTGCTCGGGCGCGACATAGCCGCGCAGGAAGGCGGCGACGTCGCGCCGGCCGGCAAGCAAGCAGCCGACGCAGACGAAGCCGGCGTGCTTGCCCGAGCAATTGTTGTGCAGCGGCCCCGGCGTCGCGCCGGCGCGCGCCAGCGCCCGCGCCGCCGCCTCGTCGTAGGGCCAGTGGCTGCCGCACTCGAGCACATCGTCGCCGACGCCGGCCTTGGCCAGCATCGACGCCGCGGCCTGCACGTGCACCTCCTCGCCGCTGTGCGAGGCGCAGGTCAGCGCCAGTTCCGCATCGGACAGTTGCAGCGCCTCGGCGGCGCCGCCGGCGACCACCGGCAGCGCCTGCAGCAGCTTGACCGCCGAGCGCGGGAAGACGGGCCGCTCGATGTCCCCGCGGGCGTGCAGCACGCCGCCGTCGGCGTCGAGCACGGCGAAGGCACCGCGGTGGAAGGATTCGACGATGCCGCCGCGATGGGCCTCGACCAGTACCGGGTTGCTGCTCATCGACCGACTGTTCCTCGCGCCAAGGAATCGGCACTGTAACCGGCACCGATTCGGGCTCAGGGTCGACGTCAGATCTGCCGATAAGCCCCAGATGGACTCGACGAACGCCATGCCGCTGGCCGCAGGCGCCTCGCCGCGCGAGCCTGCGCGCGCGCATTGGCGCTGGCTTCGCCAGGCTTGGGTCGGCTCGGCCATGCGCCGCGGCGGGTCCCGCCCGGACCGCGCGATGCGCCTGGACCCCTGGCGACTGGCGGCGGCAGGCTCGCTGGCCGTCGCCCTGGCGGCAACCGCGTCCTGGTTCTGGACCCGGCACGAGCACCGGCAGCAAGCCGAGCTGGCGGCGCAGTCGGCCCTGGCGTTCCTCGACCGCCGGCTGAACGCCATCGACGTCGAACTGGCGCAGATGGCCCGTCACGCCGGCAGAGCCGGCGCGCTCGATCAGTGCCCGCAGGCCCTGGTCGACATGCTGGTCGAACAGAGCCTGCAGTCGGCCCTGGTGCGACGTTTCGACCTGCTGCAGGTCGGCTCGACCCATCGCTGCGAGCCCGGCGGTGCACGCCACGGACCGCCGCTGGAGGCCGTGCCGGCGGCCGGCCTGAGCATCGTGCCCGGCAGCCCGCTGAACGCCCGGCCGGTGGTGCAGCGACCGCTGGGCGACGCCATCGTGCTGCAGGCGACACTGGACCCGAACGCCCTGGCCCTGCCGCGCGCGGCCCTGGGCGGCGGCCTCAACAACCTGCCGATGCGCATCGAGGCGCAGTCGCCGCCGGCCGGTGTGCTTCTGATCCGCGACACCCGACCGCGTCCCGGCACCACCGGACCGGCGCTGACGACCTCGGCGCGCTCGAGCCTGCACAACGTCGGCGTGCAGGTGCAGATCGATCAGGGCGACCTCGACGCGGCCTTCCGGCGCCTGGCGCTGGCCAGCGGCGGCATCGCCGGCCTGCTGGTGGCCGGGCTGGCGGCCTGGACCTGGCGGCAGGCCCTGCGCCGGGCGCGCCTGCTGCACCGACTGCGGCGCGCCCTGCGCAAACGCCAGTTCGAGCCCTTCGTGCAGCCGATCGTCGACCTCGAGACCGGCCGTTGCGTGGGCGCCGAAGTGCTGATGCGCTGGAAACACCCGCAGCGCGGCATCCTGGCGCCCGCCGAGTTCATCGACGAGGCCGAGCGCAGCGGCCTGATCGTCGCCATGTCGGACCTGGTCATGACCCGCGCGGCGCACCGGCTCGCGCCGATCGCCCTCAAGCGCCCCGATCTGTACTTCTCGTTCAACGTCACGCCGACGCAGCTGCGCCAGCCCGACTTCGGCCGTCGCCTGGGTGAGCTGTTCCGCGAAGACACGCTGGCGCCGGCCAGGGTGCTGCTCGAACTGACCGAGCGCGAGTTCGTCGACGCCGACACCCAGCAGGCGCTGGCGGCCCTGCGCCGACGCGGCTGGCGCATGGCGGTGGACGACTTCGGCACCGGCCACAGCAGCCTGGCATCGCTCGAGAAGCTCGCCATCGACCGCATCAAGATCGACCGCGCCTTCGTCCGCACGATCGACGAGCGCACCGTGCAGCGTCCGGTGCTCGACGCGATCATCGCGCTGGCCGGCCAGATCGGCGTGCCGCTGATCGCCGAAGGCGTCGAGACGCGCTCGCAATGGGACTATCTGGCGGCGCGCGGCGTGCGCCACGCCCAGGGCTTCCTGATGGCCAGGCCGATGTCGATCGAGGCCTTCGCAGCCTGGCTCGCCGAGCCGGCGCAGGCGCCGGTCGAGGCCGAGGCGCGCGCGGTCGTGGCGCCGGCGGCCGCCGACGCCGGCGTGCTGGCGCTGTGGGAGCAGATGGACATGCCGGGCGGACTCGACCAGCGCGACCGCATGTACCGGCTGCAGACCTACCGCCAGTGTTTCGTCGGCCGCGAGGCGGTGGACTGGATCGCCCAGCGGCTGTCGTTGTCGCGCGCCGAGGCCGTGCGCATCGGCCAGCGCCTGCTGGCGCTGGACCTGATTCGCCACGTCGTCGAGGAGCACGACTTCAAGGACGCCGACTACTTCTATCGCATCGTGCGGCCGAGCGCGCAGATCGCCGACGGTGCGCCGGCGGTGCAGGACCTGCGCCAGGCGCTGAAGGGCGACGGCGGGTTGGCGCTTGGCGACCACAAGCGCGGCCTGATCGTGCAGGCCGGCTGTGCGCGCGGGAGCGACATCGTCGACTGGATCGTCGGCCGCTACGACGTCTCGCGATCGACCGCCTGCAAATGGGCGTCGCAGCGGATGCGAGCCGGCGCGCTGCGCCATTTCTACGACGATCGGCCGTTCGGCGACGACAGTAACCTCTTCCGTCCGGTCTGAGCCGGCTTGGCGCTGGCGATAATCGCCGGCGATGCCGCTCACCGCCCTGGCGCTCGTGCTCTGTGCCGCGCTGCTGCACGCCGCCTGGAACATCGCCGCCAAGAAGGCCGGCGGTGGCGACGCCTTCGTGCTGATGGGCGCGCTGATGGTCGGCGTGCTGTGGGCGCCGCTGGCGCTGACGCTCGGCTGGCGCGAGCTGCTGACGTGGCGCTGGCGCGAGTGGGCGTTCGTGCTCGCCACCACGGTCGTGCACCTGAGCTACTACCGCTGCCTGCTGAGGGGCTACCGCGAGTCCGACCTCACGATCGTCTACCCGGTGGCGCGCGGCACCGGGCCGCTGATCACCGTGGTCGCCGCCGTGCTGCTGCTCGGCGAGCCGCTCACCGCACTCGGCGTGACCGGCGCGCTCGCCGTCTGCGGCGGCGTCTTCGTGCTCGCCGGCGGGCCGCGCCTGTGGGACCGCGCGCACGATCCGGCCCAGCGCGACCGGGTTCGCACCGGCCTGCGCTGGGGCGCGACCACCGGCGTGCTGATCGCCGGCTACACCGTGCTCGACGGCTATGCGGTGAAGGTGCTGGCGATGTCGCCGATCCTGCTCGACTGGCTGACCAACCTGCTGCGTGTGCCCTTTCTGGCGCGCAGCCAGTGGCGCGCACGTGCCGACTTCATGGTCGCCCTGCGCGCGCAGTGGCGCTACGCGCTGATCGGCGCCGTGCTGGCGCCGGCCGGCTACGTGATGGTGCTGTACGCGGTGACGATGGCGCCGCTGTCGCACGTGGCGCCGGCGCGGGAGGTGTCGATGCTGTTCGCGGCCCTGATCGGCGGGCGGCTGCTCGGGGAGAGCGATCGCGGCCTGCGCCTGCTCGGCGCCGCGCTGATCGCCGGCGGCGTGCTGCTGCTGGCCACGTCCTGAATCGCCGCGAAGAGAACCCGCCGCGGCCGTGGCGCGGACGACGCCCGACAATGCGGGCATGCGCCCGCCTTGCCCACCCACCGCCACCGATCAGGCCCGATGATCGACCTCGTCTACCCGTCGCTGTGGGTCGCCGGGACGCTGGTCTTCGCCAGCGTCGTCGCGGGGCTGTACTCGGCGCGCGCGGGGCTGTCCTTCCTGCTCGTGTTCCTGGTCGCCGGCATGCTGGCCGGCGAGGACGGCATCGGCGGACTGCGCTTCGACGACTTCCGGCTCGTGTTCTGGGTCGGCAACGCGGCGCTGGCCGTGATCCTGCTCGACGGCGGCCTGCGCACCGCGCCGTCGACCTTCCGCACCGGGCTGAAGCCCGCCGTCGGACTGGCGACCATCGGCGTGCTGGTCACCGCGGCGATCACCGGTGCGGCGGCGACCTGGCTGCTCGGGCTGGACTGGCGGCTCGGTCTGCTCGCCGGCGCGGTGGTCGGCTCGACCGACGCCGCGGCGGTGTTCTCGCTGATGCGCAGCAGCGGGCTGCGGCTGTCGGAGCGGCTGGCCAGCACGCTGGAGATCGAGTCGGGTCTGAACGACCCGCTGGCGGTGGTGCTGACGCTGGTGCTGATCGGCACCGCCGGCGCCGCGCTCGGTCCGCCGGCGGCGCTGTCGATGCTGGCGCTGCAGGCCGGCCTGGGCCTGCTGATCGGCGCGATCGCCGGCCTGGCGATGGCCTGGTGGCTGCCGCGGCTGCCGCTGGCTGGCGAGCAGCGCGGGCTGGCCGCGTTGCTGCTGCTGAGCGCCGGCGTCGCGGTGTTCGCCGGCGCGGCATCGCTCGGCGGCTCGGGCTTTCTCGCGGTCTACCTGTTCGGCCTGGTCGTGCGGGCGCGCGCCGAGCGGCGCGTGCGCAGTGCGCTGTCGGCGATGGACGGTTTCGCCTGGCTGGCCCAAGCCGGCATGTTCCTGCTGCTCGGCCTGCTCGTCACGCCGACGCGCCTCGGCCAGGTGCTGTGGCCGGCGCTCGGCGTCGCCGCGGTGCTGATGTTCGTCGCGCGGCCACTGGCGGTGGCGCTGTGCCTGACGCCGCTGCGCTTCGAGGCGCGCGAGGTGGTCTTCGTCGCCTGGGTCGGACTGCGCGGCGCGGTGCCGATCGTGCTCGCGGTGTTCCCGGTCATCGCCGGCGTGCCCGGCGCGCTGGCGCTGTTCGACCTGGCCTTCGTGGTCGTGCTCGCGTCGCTGCTGCTGCAGGGCGGCACGCTGGGCTGGGCAGCTCAGCGGCTGCACGTGAACCTGCCCGCGGTCGACGACGAGGTCGGCCAGCGCGCGGTCTACGGCGACTTCGTGCTCGACCCGCGGACGCCGATCGGCGACGTCTGCGCCTTCTACGCGCTGCCGGCGCCGCAGCCGGCCGAACTGCCGCTGGCCGACTGGCTCGCGCACCGGCTGCAGCGGCCGCCGGTGGTCGGCGACGTGGTCGAGCACGGTTCGGCGCAGTTCAGCGTGCGCTCGATGCAGGGCGCGCAGATCGGCGCGATCGGCCTGCGCCTGGGCCCGCCGGACGAGGACTGAGATGCCGGCCCCGACCCCGCCGCTGCTCGGCGTCGACTTCACCAGCAGCCCGAGCCGGCGCAAGCCGATCGTCGTCGCGCGCGGGCGCCGCGAAGGCGCGCTGCTGCGTCTGGAGGCGGTCGAGGCGGTGGCCGACTTCGCCGGCTTCGAGGCGCTGCTGGTCGCGCCCGGCCCCTGGTTCGGCGCCTTCGACTTCCCGTTCGGGCTGCCGCGAGCCTTCGTCGATTCGCAGCGGCTCGGCGCCACCGCCGCCGAAGTCATCGCCGAGCTGCGCTGCCGATGCGGCAGCCGCATGGCGTTCCGGGAACTGATCGACGCCTGGGGCAATGCCCGGCCGGCGGGCCATCGGCTGCCGCATCGCGCCACCGACCGCGCGGCGCCGGGGCACGTCTCGACGAGCCCGCTGCAGACGCGCTACGTGCCGGTGGGCTTCATGTACTTCGAAGGCCTGGCGCGGCTGATCGATGCCGGCGTGACGCTGCCGCGGCTGCACGCCGGCGACCCGGCGCGGATCGCCGTCGAGGGCTATCCGGGCCGTCTCGCGCACCAGCTGATCGGGCGACGCTCGTACAAGAACCGGGACGACGCCGACCGGCTGATCGCGCGCAAGGACCTCGTCGATGCGCTCGAGCAGGGCCCCGCCGCGCTCGGGCTGCGCCTGAAGCTCGGCCACGCCCAGCGCGACGCGCTGACCGCCGACCCGAGCGGCGACCGGCTCGACGCGGTGCTGTGCCTGATGCAGGCGGCCTGGGCCGCGGCGCGGCCGGATGCGGGCCTGCCCGCGCAGGTCGACCCGGTCGAGGGCTGGATCGTCGGCGGCTGAACCACCGGCCCGGCCTTCAGCGCGTCGGGTTGGTCGTCGCCGCGGCGGCGACCGCGCGGAACAGGCCCTGCATCTCGGCGTCGCTGCCGCTGCCCAGCGTGAGCAGGCGCAGACGGCCACCGGCGCCGGGTGGCGCGACCTCGGACCAGACCGCGCGCAGCTCGTGCTCGAGCGACGGCAGGTGGTCGCGCTCGTCGGCAATGACGACCAGCCGGTCGAGCTTGCCGCGGCGCAGCAGCGTCTCCAGCTCGAAGCGCGTGCCGGCGCGGTGGCGCGAGTACTCGCGCAGGTCGAGCAGCACGACGCCGGCGCGATCGATCAGCGCCAGCACCGCGTGGCGCCAGCTCGAGTTGGCGCAGAACAGCTCATGGACGCGGAAGCGCCCGTCGGGGTCGCGTCGATCGTCGAGTCCAGCGGTGCGCGCATCGACGTCGTCGGGCCGAGCGATAAAGCGCTCGCGGAGATGGCCACGCAGGTAGGCGAAGAACTCGTCGGGCTCCATGTAGGCGCCGGCGAGGTCGGGGCCGGCGATCATCCAGACCGGCGCGGCGAAGCGCCAGCGCGCGAGGAAGCGGTCGGTGAAGCCCTCGGAGCGGTTCGACGGCTTGAACACGCGCAGCATCAGCAACGCGCCGAGCGGCGCCGGCGAGCGCCGTTGCACCAGGCGCAGCACGCCGCGCTGGGCCCAGCGCCACCCGATCCACAGCAGCGCGATCGCCAGCGCCACCCACTCCATGCTGGCCCCGGTGCGCCCCTCGAAGGACAGCAGCAGCGCAAAGCCGGCGGTGAAGACGGTGATCAGGGCCCAGTACGCGCCGAGCGCGAGCTGCATCTCGCTGAACCGCCGCGCCTCGTAGCGCCGCGCCAGACGCATCAGCATCCGCCAGGCGGCCCAGCCCGAAGGCAGCCCCAGGAGGGCGATCGCAAGCAGGGCCAGCGCGATGTCGGCTCCGGCGACCGGCGCGTCGGCGCCCGAGTCGTCGAGCGCGACGAGCAGCGCCAGCAGCACGCTGAACACGATCAGGCCGACCGTCAGCGCGGCGACCAGCGGCGGGCCCGCCCCGCGCACCGCCGGCCGCATGAACGCGACCATCATCAGCGTCAGCATCACGCACACCGCGAGCAGCGCGCCGCCGCCGGCCCAGCCGGCGCCCAGGTCGACGATGCCGAGGCCGAACAGCGCCATCGTCAACGCCGCCAGCGACCACAGGCGCGATTCGCGCAAGCCGGCCTGCAAGGCCCAGGCCAATGCCGCCGGCAGCACCAGCAGCGGCCACAGGAACAGGTGGCCGCCGATCGTTGCGCCGTCGTCGGAGGTCTCGACCGCCTCGCCGGTGACCTGGGCCAGATGGACGAGCGCGATCAGCAGGCACAGCAGCAGCGCCCACCAGTACAGCAGGCCGCTGGCGAACTGCCAGCCGAGCACACGACGCCGAAGCCGACGTGACGGCGCGGTCGGGTCGGGCCCGTGCTGCGCGGCGGCTTCGCGCGCTGGCACGACGTCGATGTGCAAGGCCTCCGGCGTCGCGCCGCCGGACGACGACGGCAGCGCCGGCGCCTCGCCGGCGGCTGCGGTGCTGGCCTGCAGCCGCACGATCGCCGCCGCGTAGCGGCGCTTGAAGAACGCCGCCAACGCCACCGCGACGGGCACCAGCAGCATCAGCAGCAATGCGACGACCGCCGCCCACTGCGTCGGATTGAGGTCGTCGTCGGGATTCATCGCCGCCCAGTGTGATCAGGCCCTAGAGTTTGGGCAGGCCGTTCCCCCTATGTTGTCGCCCGCCGCCTTCGATGCCTGGTTCGCCGAGCGCGGCTGGACCGCGTTCGCCTTCCAGCGCGAGGTCTGGGCCGCGATGGCCGCCGGCGACAGCGGCCTGCTGCACGCCAGCACCGGCAGCGGCAAGACCTATGCGGTCTGGCTCGGCGCGCTGCAGCGCCGCCGCACCGGGACCGGGCTGCAGGTGCTGTGGCTGACGCCGATGCGCGCGCTCGCGGCCGACACCACGCGCGCGCTGCAGGCCCCACTGCCGGCCTTGGCGCCGACGTGGCGGGTCGGCCAGCGCACCGGCGACACGCCGAGCGCCGAGCGCGCGCGGCAGGAGCGCCACTGGCCGCAGGCGCTGGTGACGACGCCGGAGTCGCTGAGCCTGCTGCTGACGCGCGAAGGCGCGGCAGCCGAGCTCGGCGGCGTGCACACCGTCATCGTCGACGAATGGCACGAGCTGATCGGCTCCAAGCGCGGCGTGCAGGTGCAGCTGGCGCTGGCGCGGCTGAAGCGCTGGAACCCGGCGCTGGTGGTCTGGGGCCTGAGCGCGACGCTGGGCAACGTCGACGAGGCGATGCGCACGCTGGTCGGCGATCGCGGCAAGCGCGTGCAGGGGCGTGACGACAAGGCGATCGTGATCGACACGCTGCTGCCTGCCGAGCCGGGCCGCTTCTCCTGGGGCGGCCACCTCGGCGCGCAGATGCAGGCGCCGGTGGTCGAGGAGATCGCCCGCTCGACGACGACGCTGGTCTTCACCAACACGCGATCGCAGGCCGAGATCTGGTACCAGCTGCTGATGCAGGCGCGGCCGGACTGGGCCGGCGTCGTCGCGCTGCATCACGGCTCGCTGGACCGCGCGACGCGCGACTGGGTCGAGCTCGGGCTGAAGGAGGGGCGGCTGAAGGCCGTGGTCGCGACTTCGTCGCTGGACCTCGGCGTCGACTTCCTGCCGGTCGAGCGCGTGCTGCAGATCGGCTCGCCCAAGGGCATCGCGCGGCTGCTGCAGCGCGCCGGCCGCAGCGGCCACGCGCCGGGCCGGCCAAGCCGGATCACGCTGGTGCCGACCAACACGCTGGAACTCGTGGAGGCCGCCGCCGCGCGCGACGCCGCGCTGGCGAAGCGGGTCGAGTCGCGGCACACGCCGGCCAAGCCGCTCGACGTGCTGGTGCAGCACCTCGTGACGGTCGCGCTCGGCGGCGGCTTCGACGCCGACGAGCTGTTCGCCGAAGTGCGCACCGCGGCGGCCTACGCGGCGCTCACGCGCGAGGAGTTCGACTGGGCGCTGGCCTTCGTCGAGCGCGGAGGCAACAGCCTCGGGGCCTATCCCGAGTACCACCGTGTCGCGCTGGTCGACGGGCGTTGGCAGGTGCCCGACCGGGCGATCGCGCGGCGCCACCGGCTGCAGGTCGGCACCATCGTCAGCGACGCGACGATGCAGGTGAAGTGGCTGACCGGCGGCACGATCGGCACGATCGAGGAGAGCTTCATCGGCCGTCTGTCCCGCGGCGACCACTTCGTGTTCGCCGGCCGCGTGCTCGAGTACGTGCGCAGCCAGGACATGAGCGCGCTGGTGCGTCGCGCGACCAAGGCCCGGGGCATCGTGCCGGCCTGGGCCGGCTCGAAGATGCCGTTGTCGAGCGAGCTGGCCGACGCGGTGCAGGATCGGCTCGACGCCTTCGCCGCTGGTCGCGTCGACGTGCCCGAGATGCAGGCCGCGCGACCGATGCTGAATGCGCAGGCGGCGCTGTCGGCCCTGCCGGGGCGTGGCCGGCTGCTGATCGAGACCTTCCGCTCGCGCGAGGGCCACCATCTCTTCCTCTACCCCTTCGCCGGGCGCAACGTGCACATCGGCCTGGCGCAGCTGCTGGCCTGGCGGCTGGCCCGATCCGCGCCGAACACCTTTTCGCTGAGCGTCAACGATCTCGGCCTGGAGATCCTCGCCGCCGAGCCGCCGGATCTGGCGACGCTCGACGACGGCCGGCTGTTCGCGACCGAATCGCTGATGCACGACGTGCTCGCGAGCCTGAACTCCGGCGCACTGGCACAGCGCCGCTTCCGCGAGATCGCGCGGGTCGCCGGGCTGGTGTTCGGCGGTTATCCGGGCGCGCCGAAGAGCAGCAGGCAGCTGCAGGCCTCGAGTTCGCTGTTCTTCGAGGTCTTCCGCCGCTACGACGCCGGCAACCGCCTGCTGGCGCAGGCCGAGCAGGAGGTGCTGGCGCAGGAGCTCGAGATCGGCCGCCTGCGCGAGGCGCTGTCGCGCATGGCGGCGCTGCCGCTGCAGCGGGTCACGCTGCGTTCGCCGAGCCCGTTCAGCCTGCCGCTGATGGTCGAGCGCCTGCGCGAAGGCCTGTCGACCGAGCGGCTGCAGGACCGGCTGGCGCGCATGCTGGCCGACGCCGAGGCGGCGCTGGCGTCGCCGCGCCGGCCGAGCTCGCGCAGGCGTCGCCGTCAGACCTGAGCGGGCGAACTGGTCGGCATTCCCCGGCCGGCCGCGGCGATCGCCGGTCGCGGCGGGCTGTTAGGCTCGTGCGATCCACGGCAACGGGAATCGCAGGATGTTTTGGCGTCAGGCACTCGGCGGGCTGGCCCTGGGCCTCGCACTCGCCACCGCGCAGGCTGCCGCGCTCGAGGGCACGGTCACCCAGGTCATCGACGGCGACAGCCTCGTCTTCCAGGGCGCCGCCGGCGGCGAACCGCTCGAGGTGCGGCTGCACGGCATCGACGCGCCCGAGGGTTGCCAGGCCGGCGGACCGCAGTCGCGCGAGGCGCTGCTCGACTACGTGCGCGGCAAGACCGTGCAACTGCAGACCCTGGGGCTGGACAACTACAAGCGCACGCTGGCCGTGCTTTTCGTCGAGGGCATAAACATCAACGAGCGCATGGTCGCCGAGGGCCAGGCCTGGAGCATCCGCTTCAAGTGGGACAAGGGCCCCTACGTCGAGAAGGAGCGGGTGGCCAAGGCGCTCAAGCGTGGCGTGCACGCCACCGCCGGGGCGGTGATGCCGAAGGACTTCCGTCGCAGCCACGGGCCCTGCGCCGGTGCGCCGGCGGCGGCGAGCGCGGCGGTCGCCGCGCCGGCCGCCAGCGCCATGACCGCCGTAGCTGCAGCGCCGGTCCCGACCGCCGGCTTCCGCTGCGACGGCCGCACCCACTGCTCGCAGATGACGTCCTGCGCCGAGGCGACCTGGTTCCTCAAGCACTGCCCCGGCGTGAAGATGGACGGCAACCGCGACGGCGTGCCCTGCGAGCGGCAGTGGTGCGGCCGCTGACCGGCCGCCGATCCCTCAGCCCAGCGCCTTGTCGATCGTCCAGCGGTCGCGCAGTTCGGGCGCCCGGTTGAGCGCCGGGTCGATCGCCTGGTCGTGCCCGGGCTTCTTCTCGCACAGCTCGATCACGTAGCCGTCCGGGTCCCGGAAATAGATCGAGTCGATGAAGCCGTGGTCCGACGGGCCGCGCGTCTCGATGCCCTGGGCGCGCCCCTTCGCGAGCATCGAGCTCAGGTCCTCCGCACCGACCTCGAGCGCGATGTGCAGGTCGAAGTCGTGCTGGTCCTTGAACTCGAAGGGCAGGTCGTCGGTCTCGAAGAACGCCAGGTGCGAACCGTCGTCGAGGCGGTAGAAGGTATGCAGCGCCTTCGTCGCGCGGCCGGTCTTGGTCTGCTCGATCGGCAGCGTCTTGACCAGCGGCAGGCCGAGGAAGTCCTCGTAGAACGCGCGCGTGCGTTCGGAGTCGCGGCAGCGGTAGGCGTTGTGGTGCAGTCGTCGGAGCATAGAGCCTCCTGAAGTCGTCTCCGGACCTTACGCCGATGCGCGCCGCACGTCGATGCGCCGAACGGGCCACCGCACCGTCTACCGCCGCCGCACCCAGCGCAGCTCGATCGTGTCGTTGGGCCACTGCACGGCCGTGACCTGCGGGACCATCGCCCAGTTCAGCTTGCGCCGGTACAGCGGCACGAAGGGCAGGTCCTCGGCGACCCGTCGCAGCGCCTCGGTGACCATGCCGCGCCGCTTGTCGAGGTCGGGCTCGACGCGGATCGCGTCGATCAGGCGGTCCAGCGACGGGTTGCTGTAGCGGCCGGCGTTGAAGGTGCCCAGCCCCGACGGGTCCCAGCTGCGGAACAGGCCGTTGAGCGAGTTCCAGGCGTCCGGGCTCGCGCTCCAGCCGAACTCGATGAAGGCGGCGGTGCCCTGGCTCAGCTTCGGGAAGAACTGCGGCGCCGGGCTCGCGCGCAGCGTCGTGCGGATGCCGACCTGGGTCAGCATCGCGGTCGCGGCCTGGCAGACGTTCTGGCGCCAGGCGACGTTGACGCAATCGAGCGTGACCGAGAAGCCTTCGGGAAAGCCAGCCTCGGCGAGCAGGGCCTTCGCGCGCGCCGGATCGTAGGGCAGGCGCCGGTCGAGCTCGGCGCTGGCGCCGTCGACCCGCGGCGACAGGAAGGCGCCGGTCGGTTCGGCCTGGCCGCGCAGCACCTTGTCGACGATCAGGTCGACGTTCAGCGCGTGCCACACCGCCTGACGCACGCGCCGATCCTTGAACGGGTTGCGGCCGGTGACGTCGCTGCCCTCGAGCTCGTCGCGCGACTGGTCGAAGGTGAAGTACTGCTGGCCGAGGTCGGGCACGCTGGTGACCTTCAGCCGCGCCTCGCGCTGCAGCCGTTCGATGTCCTGGAACGGCGGGTCGAGCACCAGGTCGACCTCACCGGAAGCCAGCGCGGCCAGCCGGGTCGCGTCGCTCTTGATCGCGACGAAGTGCACCTCGTCGACGTTGCCGTTGCGCTTGTCGCCGCGGCCCCACCAGCCGGCGTGGCGCTGCAGCACGGTGCGCACGTCGGGCTCGTAGCGCACGAGCTTGAACGGGCCGGTGCCGTTGGCGTGGCGCACCGCGTGCGTCTCCTGCTTGCCGTTGAAGTCCTGCGGCAGCGCGACGCCGTGCTGCACGCACCAGGCCTTGCTCATGATCGAGATGTACTGCAGCTTCTCCGGCAGCACCGCGTCGGGCGCCTCGAGCAGCAGGTCGACGGTCAGCGCGTCGACCTTTCGCGCGCCGGTCACGCCCTTGAGCTGGAAGGCGCGCTGCGAGGTCTTCGCCAGCGCGCGCTCGATCGAGAAGACGACGTCGTCGGCGTGCATCACCGACCCGTCGTGGAACTTCACGTCGGGCCGCAGCTTGAAGCGCCAGCGCTTCGCGCCGTCGAGCGACTGCCACGACAGCGCCAGCGCCGGCTCGAGCTTGAAGGCCTCGTCGCGACCGACCAGCGAGTCGTAGACCTGGTAGGCCACGCGCGAGTGGTACAGCAGCGCCAGCGCATGCGGGTCCATCGTCTGCGGATCGAAGGCGCTGGCGATGCGCAAGGTCGCCGCGTGCGCGGTGCCGGCGAGCAGCAGGAGCAGGGCGATCCATCGGCGCATCGTGGTCATCGGGGCCTCGTCGTCGGCATGAACGCCGCCGGCCGCAGTGTAGACAGCCCGGGGCCCCTGATACGCTTCGGCTGATGCAGATCTCACCGGCTTGGCGCGATCGCGCGGTGCGCGCCTTCGGTCCCTGGGTGAATACCGTCGACCGCCCGACGGTGCGCGCCGACGCGCAGGCCGGGCTGCTGGGGGCGCTGGTCGTGCTGCCGCAGGGCATCGCCTTCGCCGCGCTGGCCGGCTTGCCGCCGGCCTGGGGTCTGTACACGAGCATCGTGCCCTGCATCGTCGCCGCACTGGCCGGGTCGAGCCGGCTGATGGTCTCGGGGCCGACCAACGCCACCTCGCTGGCCCTGGGCGCGATGCTGCTGCCGCTGATGGCGGTGGACAACCCGAACTACACGCTGCTGGCGGTCGGCGTGACCTTCGGCGTCGGTCTGATGCAGGCCGTGCTCGGCGCGCTGCGCCTGGGCGCACTGACCAACTTCATCTCGCCGTCGGTGATGCTCGGCTTCATGACCGGCGCGGCGGTGCTGATCGCCGGGCACGCCGCGGCCGACTTCATCGCCGACTGGCCGGAGCGGCTGGTGGCGATCGTGACCATCGGCGCGGCCCTGCTGGCGCGGCGCTGGTTCGCCGCCGGGCAGCACTACCTGGTCGCGCTGATCGCCGGCGGCCTGGCCGCGGCCGGGCTGGCGCTGGCCGACTGGGACACGATGCAGGTCGGCAAGATGCCGCAGGCGATCCCGAAGCTGACCGCGCCGCCGATGGGCTGGAACGAGATCCGTCGCGTGGCCGGCATCTCGTTCGCGCTGGCCATCATCTCGCTGGGCCAGACGGTGGCCATCGGCAAGGCGCTGGCCGCGCGCCACGGCGAGCACTTCGATCCGAACCGCGAGTGCTTCGGCCAGGGGCTGTCGAACATCGTCGGCTCGTTCTTCTCGTGCATGGTGTCCACCGGCTCGCTGAACCGCTCGGCGATGAGCGAGCAGTCCGGCGCCCGCACGCCGCTGGCGGCGGTGTTCTCGGCGCTGATGGTGATCGTGCTGCTGGCGCTGGCCGCGCCGATCCTCGCCCACATCCCGACCGCGGCGATCGCCGGCCTGCTGATGCTGGTGGCCTGGGGCCTGCTCGACCGCGCGGCCTGGGAGCGCGTGCTGCGCGTCGACCGCACCGAGGCGGCGATCGCCGCCGGCACCTTCGTCGCGGTGCTGACGATGTCGCTGGAGATCGCGATCCTCGGCGGCGTCGTCGCCTCGCTGATCACCTACCTGTACCGCAGCGCCCGGCCGTCGCTGCAGACGCTGGGCTTCGACCGGCCGTTCAGCGAGGACCCGAACCGTCCGGTGGTGGTGATCGGCGGCGAGGACGGGCGCACTGCACCGGAGTGCCCGCAGCTCAAGCTGCTGCGCATGGAAGGGGCGGTCTACTTCGGCGCCGTCGCGCATGTCGGCGAGCAACTGCACCGGCTGCGCGCCGAGCCCGCGGCGCCGCGCCGGCTGCTCGTGATGACCAAGTTCATGACGACGATCGATCTGGCCGGCGCCGACCTGTGGGAGAACGAGCTGCTGCGCCGGCGCGCGATGGGCGGCGACCTGTACTTCCATCGTCCGCGGCCGCCGGTGATGGCGCTGTGGGAGCAGAGCGGCTTCGTCGACCGCATCGGTCGCGACCACATCTTCGACAGCAAGCGCACGGCGCTGGCGCAGATTGTGCCGACGCTGGATCCGTCGATCTGCGCGGCCTGCACCGCGCGGGTGTTCGACGAGTGCCGGCAGCAGCCGGGGCCGCCGCCGCTCAGCCGCGCAGCCGGCCGGGCGCCATGAGCGCCGGGTCGACACCGTCGATCGACCGCGGGCGGCCGAGCAGCAGCGCGGCGGCGAGCCGGGCGGCGCCGTCGGCGCTCTGGATGCCGTAGCCGCCCTGGCCGGCGAGCCAGAACAGCTCTGGCGCGACCGGGTCGAAGCCGATCACCAGCTCGCCGTCGGGCGCGAAGGTGCGCAGGCCCGCCCAGACCCGGCGCGGCCGGCGGATGGCCAGCGTGGTGCGCGCCTCGATGCGCGCGATGCCGGTGGCGATGTCGATCTCCTCGGCCTGCACGTCGTGGGGCGGCACGTCGTCGGCGTTCGCCGGCGATCCGAGCAGCTGGCCCGCGTCGGGCTTGAAGTACCAGCCCTCGTCGACACCGACCGCGGCCGGCCAGCGGCGATGGTCGACGCCCGCCGGCACGTCGAAGGTGAAGGCGCTGCGCCGGCGCGGCTGCAGTCCGATCGGCGCCGCGCCGCAACGGGTCGCGACCTCGTCGGCCCAGGCGCCGGCAGCATCGACGAGGACCGCGGCGCGGGCCTCGCGACCGTCGCTCAGCGTGAGCGTCCAGGCGGTGCCGTCGCGCCGGGCACCGGCGAGTTCGGCATCGACCCACAGCGTGGCGTTGCTGCGCCGTGCGGCGCGCAGCCAGCCCTGGTGCAGCGCGTGCACGTCGAGGTCCATCGCGTCGGGCTCGAACAGCGCGCCGCACAGGCCTTCGCGGCGCAGCACCGGCAGACGCGCGAGCGTGGCGTCGGCGTCGAGCGACTCGACCGTCGTGCCGGTGGCGGCCAGGCTGCGGTGCAGCGCGTCGCACTCGGCCTGCTGGCCGTCCCAGGCGACGTAGAGCACGCCGCGCGGCGACATCAGCGGCACGTCGGCGAAACCGGCCGGCGGCGATATGTAGAAGGCGCGGGAAGCCCGCGTCAGCGCGCGCGCCTGCGGCGGCCCGTAGCTCTCCATGAACATCGCGGCGCTGCGGCCGGTGCTGTGAACACCCGGCGCCGACTCGCGCTCGAGCAGCAGCACGCGCGCGTCGGGCGCCAGCCGCGCGGCCAGCGATGCGCCGGCGATGCCGGCGCCGACGATGGCGATGTCGACCTCAGTCACGCATCAAGGTGCTTTTTCCGAAGAGGCTTTCGACCAGGTCGACGGCCAGCACCGCGGTCTTGTTGCGCACGTCCAGCGCCGGGTTCAGCTCCATGATGTCCAGCGAGGCCAGGCGGCCGCTGTCGGCGATCATCTCCATGCACAGCTGCGCCTCGCGGTAGGTCGGGCCGCCGGGGATCGTCGTGCCGACGCCGGGGGCGATCTCGGGGTCGAGGAAGTCGACGTCGAAGCTGACGTGCAGGTGGGTGTTCGCATCCATCGTCGCCAGCGCCAGCTCCATCGTGTGGCGCATGCCCATCTCGTCGATGTAGCGCATGTCGAAGACCTCGAGCCCGACCTGATGCACCAGCCGTTTCTCGCCGGGATCCACGCTGCGGATGCCGATCTGGCGCACCACCTTCGGGTTGATCGCCGGCACCGTGCCGCCGAGGCCGATCAGCGGATCGGGGCCGTGGCCGCACAGGCAGGCCACCGGCATGCCGTGCACGTTGCCGCTGGGCGTCAGCACGTTGGTGTTGAAGTCGGCGTGGGCGTCGAGCCAGAGCACGCGCAGCTTCTTGCCGCTGTCGCGGCAGTGCCGCGCCACCGCGCTGATCGAGCCGATGCCCAGGCAATGGTCGCCGCCGAGCAGGATCGGCAGCTGGCCGGCCTGCAGCTCGGACAGCATCGCGTCGTGCACCAGCCGGTTCCAGGCCACGACCTCGTCGAGGTGGCGGTAGCCCTGGTCCGGCGGCAGCCAGGGGTTGGGCGGGCCGACCAGGTTGCCGCGATCGATCACGACCAGGCCGTGCGATTCCAGCGCCGGCTGCAGCCCGGCCACGCGCAGCGCCTCCGGGCCCATGCTGGCGCCGCGCATGCCGGCGCCGATGTCGGTCGGCGCGCCGATCAGGGAAACGTGTTTCATGTCAGTCGATCCAGTCCGCGCTCCGCGACCGGCGCCGAAGGCGCTCCGGGGTGGTCCATCAAATGTCGTCGGCGAACTCGCCGGTGGTGGTCTCGGGCAGGTCGAAGCCATAGTGCGCCTCGAGGATCGACCAGGCGTCCTCGGCGGTCTCGACGTAGCTGAACAGGTGCTTGTCCTCGGGCGAGATCATGCCGGTCTCGATCAGCAGGTCGAAGTCGATCAGCCGGCTCCAGAAGTCCTGGCCGAACAGCAGGATCGGCCGGCGGCGGACCTTGCCGGTCTGCTGCAATGTCATCACCTCGAACAACTCGTCGAGCGTGCCGAAGCCGCCGGGGAAGCACACCAGCGCGATGCTGCGCATCAGGAAGTGCATCTTGCGCATCGCGAAGTAGTGGAACTGGAAGCACAGCTCGGGCGTGATGTACGGGTTCGGCGCCTGCTCGTGCGGCAGCACGATGTTCAGCCCGATGCTCTTGCCGCCGACCTCGTGCGCGCCCCGGTTGCCGGCTTCCATGATGCCGGGGCCGCCGCCGGTGACGACGTAGATCGGCGTGTCGTGGCTGCGCGAGCGCGTCGTCACCAGGGCGGCGAAGCGCTGCGCCTCCTCGTAGTAGCGGCTCATCGCCAGGCCCATCTCGGCACGCTCGATCTCGGCGGCCACGCCGCGGCCGCGCGCTTCGTCGAGCAGGCGCTGCGCGTCGCGCTGCGGCAGCACGCGAGCGCTGCCGAAGATGACGATGGTCGACTCGATGCGCTGCTCCTGCTGGATCATCTCCGGCTTGAGCAGTTCGAGCTGCATGCGCACCGGCCGCAGCTCCTCGCGCAGCAGGAACTCGCTGTCGGTGAAGGCCAACCGGTAGCTGCTTTCGGGCCCGTCGTAGCGCGGCTCGGGCTTGAGCGAGACGGCCTCGTCGTGCGCGCTCGGGAAGTTGCGGGCCTTCAGGTCTTGGCGGCGGTCGTTCATGCCGCGCAGCTTAACCGCGACGGCCGGTGCCGTCAGGCCGGGCGCGACAGCGTCTGCACGTAGTCGTGCAATGCGGTGTGCATCGTCGAGACGCGGTACTCGACCGGCTTGTCGCCGAAGGTCAGCGCGGTGCGCCGCACCTGCAGCATCGGCGCGCCGGGCGCGACACCCAGCACGCGGGCGGTGGCGCGGTCGGCGGCGACGGCACGCGCGCGCTCGAGCGCGCGCACGACGGTGATGCCGAACTCGTCCTGGTAGAGCTTGTAGATCGTGCCGGGGCGCTCGCGCAGCCGCTTCTCGCTCAGGCCGCGGAACAGCGCCGCCGGCAGCGCGAGGCGGTCGTGCACCACCGCGCGGCCCTGCAGCAGCAGGCGGTTCTCCACCAGCCAGGCGGCATCGCCGCTGCGCCGGCCCAATGCGTCCGCGGCTTCGTCGTCGAGGCGGCCGCGCTCGAAGCCGATCAGGTCGACCGTCGGTGACTCGCGGCGGCCGTCGCTGCGCTCGAGGTGGAAGAACTGGAACAGGAATCGCTCGGCGCTGTGCGTCGCCACGAAGGTGCCGCGCCCCTGTCGCCGCACCAGGATGTGCTCGGCGACGAGTTCGCCGACCGCCTGACGCAGCGTGCCCACCGACACGCCGAAGCCGGTCGCGAGTGCCTTCTCGCTCGGCAGCGCCATGCCCGGCGCGAGCCGCCCGTCCTCGATCGACTGCAGCAGGGCGCGCTTGACGGCACGGTACAGCGGCATGCCGGCCGCTTCGGGGGCGATCGGCTGGAAGGCGGGGCGGGGCGCGGTCACGGACCGATGCTAGCCCGTCGGCGCCTACTCATCCAAGTCATCTAGATGACTCGGTTGACGGCGATGTTCAGTCGCCTAGGATGCGCGCTCGGCCGTCCTGCACGGCGGTGACACAGGAGAGACAGCGATGATTCATTTCGTGGTCCACGAGGACGGCGACTCGGTCGGCACGATCGTCGTCGAGGGCGTGAAGAAGGGAGCCAAGCTCAAGGGCTGGGTGATGGAGCAGGACAAGATGATGTCGCTGGCCACGCGCAGCGACATCCCCATCGGCCACAAGGTGGCGCTGCAGGACCTGAAGAAGGACGACACCGTGATCAAGTACGGGGTCGACATCGGCCGCGTCGTCGCGCCGATCAAGGCGGGCGAGCACCTGCACGTGCACAACGTCAAGACAAAGCGCTGGTGACCCACCCCCGGAGCGGCTTCGCCGCTTCCCTCTCGAGGGGGCAACACCAGCGGACCGGCGGAGCCGGATCCGCGGTGTTCGCTTGATCCAGACCACTCACTGCAAGGAACTCACATGCCTGCCATCAGCAAGAAGACCACCTTCCTCGGCTACCGGCGCGAGAACGGTCGCGTCGGCGTGCGCAACCACGTCATCATCCTCCCGGTCGACGATATCTCGAACGCCGCCTGCGAGGCGGTGGCCAACAACATCAAGGGCACGATCGCGCTGCCCCACCCCTACGGCCGGCTGCAGTTCGGGGCCGACCTCGAGCTGCACTTCCGTACCCTGATCGGTACCGGCGCGAACCCGAATGTCGCCGCGGTGGTGGTGATCGGCATCGAGGAGGGCTGGACCAAGCTCGTCGTCGACGGCATCGCCAAGACCGGCAAGCCGGTGCAGGGCTTTTCGATCTCGAAGAATGGCGACCACGCGACGATCATGAACGCGTCGAAGGCCGCGCGCGAGATGGTGCAGTGGGCGTCGGAGAAGCAGCGCGAGGCCTGCCCGATCTCGGACCTGTGGGTGTCGACCAAGTGCGGCGAGTCGGACACCACCTCGGGCTGCGGCGCCAACCCGACCGTGGGCAACGCCTTCGACAAGCTCTACGGCCTGGGCACGACCCTGGTCTTCGGCGAGACGAGCGAGTTGACCGGCGGCGAGCACCTGGTGGCCGCGCGCTGCCGCACGCCCAAGGTGCGCGAGCAGTTCATGGCGATGTTCGACAAGTACCAGGCCATGATCGACCGCCACAAGACGACCGACCTGTCGGAGAGCCAGCCGACCAAGGGCAACATCGCCGGCGGCCTGACGACGATCGAGGAGAAGGCGCTGGGCAACATCCAGAAGATCGGCAAGAAGTGCAAGGTCGATGGTGTGCTCGACTACGCCGAGGCGCCGACCGGCCCGGGCCTGTGGTTCATGCAATCGAGCTCGGCGGCGGCCGAGATGGTCACGCTGTGCGCGGCCGCCGGTTACGTGGTGCACTTCTTCCCCACGGGCCAGGGCAACATCGTCGGCAACCCGATCGTGCCGGTGATCAAGATCTGCGCCAACCCGCGCACCGTGCGCACGATGGGCGAGCACGTCGACGTCGACACCTCGGGCCTGCTGCAGCGCGAGATCAACATGGACGGCGCCGGCGACAAGCTGCTCGAGTGCATGCTGCGTACCGCCAACGGTCGCCTGACCGCGGCCGAGGCGCTGGGCCATCGCGAGTTCGTGCTGACCCGGCTGTACGAGAGCGCCTGAGCGCGCGTCCGTGAGGCGCCCCGTCTAGCGGCCAATCCCTATTGGCCGCCCGGCGGGGCGCGGTTATACCGAGCGATCGCGGGCCGGCCGGCCCGAACGAATCCCACCCCTTTCAGGAGACTGTCCATGCGCACGACCCTCATCGCCACCGTCCTCGCCACCAGCGCCTCGATCGCGCTGGCCGCGGGCTACCCCGAGAAGACCGTCAACTACATCATTCCGTTCGGCCCGGGCGGCGAATCGGACATCTCCGCGCGTCTGCAGGAGCCGGTGTTCAAGAAGATCACGGGTCAGACCATGGCGATCCAGTACAAGGCCGGCGCGGGCGGCGCGGCCGGCTGGTCGCAGTTGAACGGCATGGCCGGCGACGGCTACACGGTGATGGGCACCAACCTGCCGCACATCGTGCTGCAGCCGCTGGAGAAGGACGTCGGCTACAAGACCGACGACATCACCACCGTCTTCTGGTTCCACTACACGCCCGACGCGCTGCTGGTGCCGGCCGACAGCCCGGTGAAGTCGCTGAAGGACTTCGTCGACGCCGCCAAGAAGGCGCCGGGCGCGACGACCCTGTCGGGCTCGGGCACCAACTCGGCCAACCACCTGGCGCAGCAGCAGTTCGACAAGCTCGCCGGCATCAAGACCACCTACGTGCCGTTCGGCGGCACGGGCGCGTCCAACACCGCGTTGCTGGGCAAGCAGGTCGCCGGCAGCTGGGGCTACACGACCGTGAAGATGCAGCTCGGCGATCAGGTGCGCTGCCTGGCGGTGGCGATGGAGAAGCGCCACCCGAAGCTGCCCGACTGCCCGACCTTCAAGGAGCAGGGCTTCGAGCTCGTCGGCGGTGCTTACCGCGGCGTCGCGGTGCCGAAGTCGACCCCGGCCGACGTGCAGGCCAAGCTGGCCGACATCCTCGGCAAGATCAACGCCGACCCGGAGTTCATCCGCAAGATGGAAGACGGCGGCTTCGCGATGCTGAACGTCGGTCCGGCCCAGATGGGCAAGTTCATGGCCGACATCAAGGCCCGCTACGAGGGCCTGGCCAAGGAAATGGGCATCGTCAAGAAGTAAGCCGGCTCACCGCACCGCCATCGCATGGGCAGCCTCGAATTCCTGCTGGCGGCGCTGACGCCGCTGAACCTGCTGCTCGCGCTGGCCGGCGTCGTCGCCGGCACGGTGATCGGCGCGCTGCCCGGCCTGACCGCGACGATGGCGGTGGCGGTGCTGGTGCCGTTCACGTTCGCGATGGAGCCGGCGTCGGCGCTGATCTCGCTCGGCGCGATCTACACCGGCGCCATCTACGGCGGCGCGTACGCGGCAATCCTGCTGAACACGCCGGGCACGCCGTCGTCGATCGCGACGACCTTCGACGGATATCCGCTGGCGCGCGCCGGCCGTGGCGACCTGGCGCTGACCGTGGCCTGTCTGGCCTCGGTGATCGGCGGCCTGGTCGGAGCGGCCTTCCTGCTGCTGCTGGCACCGCCGATGGCCACCGTGGCGCTGAAGTTCGGCCCGGTCGAGTACTTCTGGCTGGCGCTGTTCGGGCTGACGCTGATCGCCTCGCTCGGCGAGGGCAGCACGGTCAAGGGGCTGATCGGCGGCGGCCTCGGTCTGCTGCTGTCGATGGTCGGCGTGGCCGAGGTCGGCGGCGACATCCGTTTCGTCGGTGACTTCAAGGCGCTGCTCGGCGGCATCGACGTGGTGTCGGCGCTGATCGGCCTGTACTGCATTCCGGTGCTGATCGAGCTCGTCGCGACGCCGGTCGCGCACCTGGACGCGGCCAACCGGGTCGCCGGCTTCCGGCTCGGCGAGGCGGCGCGCATCTTCAGCCGGGCCAAGTTCAACCTCGCGCGCAGTTCGGTGATCGGCACCGTGGTCGGCATCCTGCCCGGCGCCGGCGGATCCATCGCCTCGTTGGTGGCGTATTCCGAAGCCAAGCGCGCGTCGCCCCGGCGCGACAACTTCGGCAAGGGCGAGCCCGACGGCATCATCGCCACCGAGTCGGCGAACAACGCGACGGTCGGCGGCGGCTTCATCCCGACGCTGGTGCTCGGCATTCCGGGCACGCCGCCCGACGCGATCATCCTCGGCGCGCTGCTGGTGCAGGGCATCCGCACCGGCCCGACGCTGTTCACTCAGCAGGGCCCGATCGTCTACACCTTCATCTGGGGACTCATCCTCGCGACCATCATCATGCTGCCGGTCGGCCTGCTGATCGGGCGCTTCGCGTTCCGCTCGATCGTCGCGATCCCGAAGGCGGTGCTGGTGCCGTCGGTGGCGCTGCTGACGATCCTCGGCAGCTACGCGGTGCACAACAACGTGCACGAGGTGCAGCAGATGGTCGTGCTCGGCGTGGCGGCGTGGGTGCTCGGCCGCTTCGGCTTCACCGCGTCGCCGATCGTGCTCGGGCTGATTCTCGGCTCGATCGCCGAACGCGGCTTCGTGCAGGGCAACCTGATCGGCGGCGCCAAGGGCAACATCCTGGCCGAGTTCTTCGGCCGCCCGATCTCGATGGTGATCATCGCCTTCATCGTGCTCGGCCTGCTCTGGCCCTGGTGGGCCTCGCGACGGGTGCGCCGGCTGGAGACCCGAGATGACTGAAGCTCGCCGCGACCTGCCGGGCGCCATCGGCTGCGTGCTGGCCATCGCCGTCGGCGCCGGCGCCTGGTGGGCCGCCGCCGACTACTCCAGGCTCGGCGCGGTGTTCCCGCGCACCGTCGGGCTGCTGTTGATCGGCCTGGGCGTGCTCTACCTGGTGTTCTTCGCCGCCGGGCGCACGCGCGCGCCCGAGGCGCTGCAGGGCTCGATGGCACGCCGGGCCGGCGTCGCGGTGGTGATGCTCGGCTGGGGTTTCGCGCTCGGCCCGGCCGGCTTCCTGCCGAGCAGTGCGGTGGCGATGGCGCTGCTGCTGGTCGTCGCCCACCACGACCGCTGGTCGCCGCGCACCGCGCTGCTGTTCGGCGGCGCCGCCGCCCTCGTGCTGCTCGGGCTGTACGGCCTGTTCAAGCATGCCCTGCTCGTTCCTCTGCCCTGACCCATGCACATCCTGATCACCGAATTCATGGACGAACGCGCCGTCGAACGGCTGCGCGCCAAGCACGAGGTCGTCTACGACCCCAAGCTCGTCGACGATCCGCCGCGGCTGCTGGCCGCGGCCGCCCGGGCCGACGCGATCGTCGTGCGCAACCGGACCCAGGTCCGCGGTGAACTGCTGGCGGCGCTGACCCGGTGCCGCGTCGTCGGCCGGCTCGGCGTCGGCCTCGACAACATCGACGTTGCGGCCTGCGAGGCGGGCGGCATGCAGATCATCCCGGCCACCGGCGCCAATGCGCTCAGCGTCGCCGAGTACGTCGTGACCTGCGCGCTGCTGCTGCTGCGCGGCGCCTATGCGTCGACGCCTGCCGTCGCCGCCGGCCAGTGGCCCCGCAACGCGCTGTCGTCCGGCCGCGAGGCCGGCGGCAAGACCCTCGGACTGATCGGCTTCGGCTCGATCGGCCAGCTGACCGCCCGGCTCGCGCGCGGCCTCGGCATGGAGGTCATCGCTTTCGACGCGATGATGGACCGCGACCACCCCGCCTTCGCCGACGGCGGCGTGCGCTGCGCCGGCCTCGAGGAGGTGATCCAGACCGCCGACGTGATCAGCCTGCACGTGCCGCTGGTCGACGCGACGCGCGGCCTGTTCGACGCTGCGCGCATCGGATCGATGAAGCCCGGCGCGGTGCTGATCAACACCGCGCGCGGCGGCATCGTCGACGAGGTGGCGCTGGCCGCGGCGTTGAAGTCCGGCCACCTCGGCGGTGCTGCGGTCGATGTCTTCGGCACCGAGCCGCTTCCGGCGTCGGCGCACTTCGACGGCTGCCCGAACCTGGTGCTGACGCCGCACATCGCCGGCGTGTCGGCCGAGTCGAACGAACGTGTCAGCTTCCTGATCGCCGACCGGGTGCTGGAGGCGCTGGCATGAATCTCAAGCCCGACGCGCTGGCAGCGCGCATTGCCGCCGAGTTGCGTGCCGCCGGCGCCAACCGGGCGATGGCCGACAGCACCGCGCGCGCGCTCGCGCTGGCCGAGTCGCAGGGTATGGGCTCGCACGGCCTGTCGCGCGTGCCGCAGTACACGACCCACCTGCGCAACGGCCGCGTCGTCGGCGCCGCCCAGGCGCGGGTCGCCAGGCGCAAGGGCGGGGCGCTGGTGATCGACGCCGGCGAAGGCCTGGCTTTCCCGGCCTGCGAACTGGCCGTCGCGGAGGCGGTGGCTGCGGCGCGCGAGCACGGCGTCGCCTTCGCCGGCGTGGTCAACAGCCACCACTGCGGCGTCGTCGTCGACTACCTGCGCGCGGCCGCGGCGGCCGGCATGGTCGGGCTGGGCTTCTCGAACTCGCCGGCGGCAATGCCGGCTGCCGCC
>CALJUI010000148.1 GCA_937975735.1 uncultured Rubrivivax sp. | reverse complement strand
GAGCAGTTCGAGGAGGCGCGCCAGATCATGCGCGACATCGACTCGCTGGACTCGCACACGGCCTTCCTGTTCGACAAGATCAACTTCCTGATGGACGCCACGGTCGGCTTCATCAACATCAACCAGAACAAGATCATCAAGCTGTTCTCGGTGGCCAGCGTGGCGCTGCTGCCGCCGACGCTGATCGCCAGCATCTACGGCATGAACTTCCGCGTCATGCCGGAGCTGGACTGGGTGGCCGGCTATCCCTTCGCGCTCGGCCTGATGGTGGTGTCGGTGGCGGCGCCGATCATCTATTTCCGGCGCAAGGGCTGGTTGCGCTGAAAAGCGCCGGCAAAGCGTGAGAATTGCCGGGCTCCGGCACCGGGCGCTCGGCTAGATTGCAGGCCAACGCGCCCATCGTGCGGGTGCGGGAGAGGTGACCGATGCGCGATCCCGTCCGGTCCTGGCTGCGCCGCGGCGCGACGGCTCTGACGCTGGCGGCGGCCACGCTGCCGGCGCTGGCCCAGTTCAACATGATCCCGGCGCCGGCCGCCAGCGCGGCCCCGTCGGCGGCGACGACGGCCGACGCCTACAAGCGCGACGCCGCGCGTCACATCTACCAGTCCTATTCGTCGCGCATCTGGAAAGGCAAGCTGCGCCCGCTGCTGCACGGCATCATGATCACCGAGACGCGGCTCGACGCCAACGGCCACGTCATCGACGTCGGCGTGATCCGTCCGCCGGCGGCGGCCGAAGTGCGGCCCTTCGTGATCGAGATGATCAAGCGGGCCAGCCCGTTCCCGGCGCCGACCCGGCTCGGGGCGACCCGCGTTGTCGAGATCTGGCTGGTCGACAAGTCGGGCCAGTTCCAGCTCGACACGCTGACCGAGGGCCAGCTCTGATCAGCTTCGCGCGCGGCGCTTGAGCCAGCGCATCAGCGCGCCGAGGGCCGGCAGCTTCTCGTAGAGCTCCTCGGCGGCGTCCCAGTAGTCGCGGTGGAGCTCGATGCGGCCGTCGGCCGCGAAGCGCAGGTGCGAGCCGCCGTGGATGCGCTGCTCGGCGCGATCGAAGCGCTTCATCCGGAACAGGAAGTCCCAGGTCAGGAAGCACTGGTCGCCCTGCGCGATCGCGTCGCGGATCACGAAGCGCGGCGAGTCCAGCGCCTCGAACATGTGGGCGAAGACGGCGGTGATGGCCGGCACGCCGGTGACTTCGTTGAACGGGTCCTTGAAGCGCGCGCCCGGCGCGTAGAGCGCGTCGAGTCGCGGCAGGTCGGCCGGCGTCAGGCGTTCGAAGGCGTCGATCACGCGCTGCACGCGCGGGTCGTCGTGGGTCACGAGGAGCCGATCGAGCGGCGCACGGCCGCGAAGTACGGGCCGTAGGCGAGCAGGCGCAATGCCTTCAGCCACAGCGTGAAGCGCTTCGGGAAGTGGATCTCGAAGTGCCCGCGCTCCCAGCCGCGGACCATCTCCTGCGCCGCCTCCTCGGGGCTGATCAGGGCCGGCATGTGGAACTCGTTCTGCGCCGTCAGCGGCGTCTCGACGAAGCCGGGGTTGACGACCGACACGCCGAGGCCGCGCGGATGCAGGTCGAGGTACAGCGTCTCGGCCAGGTTGATCAGTGCCGCCTTGGTCGGCCCGTAGGCCAGCGACTTCGGCAGCCCGCGGTAGCCGGCGACGCTGGAGACCAGGCTCAGGTGGCCGCTGCCCTGCTTGAGCAGCGTCGGCAGCACCGCATCGAGCATCACCAGCGCGCCGACGTAGTTGACCTGCTGGTGGCGCACGGCGACGTCGAGGTCGAAGTCGGTCGCGCGCAGCGCGGTGTAGGTGCCGGCGGCGTAGACGGCGAGGTCGAGCCGGCCGTGGCGCCGGACGATGTCCTGCGCGGCGGCCCGCATCGCATCGCGGTCGGTGGCGTCGAGCGCGATCGCCTCCATGCCCGGGTGGGCGTCGGCGAGTTGCGTCAGCGTCGCCTTCGTGCGGGCCGAGACGATCACGATCGCACCCATCGCGTGCAGGCGCTCGGCGGTGGCGCGGCCGATGCCGGTGGACGCACCCACCAGCCAGACGATGCGTCCTTTCCAGTCGGTGATTCGGGGGTTCAAGGACATGCCCTCTTTCGTTTCAGTTCTTCGTGAAGGACAGCGTGACTTCGCCGAGCCGGACGCCGAACTTGCTCATCACGGCCTTGTTCAGCAGCACGCGGTCGTCGATCAGGTACATCCAGTCGTCGAACTGGACTTCCCAGACCCGGCCGTCGACCGGCAGCGCGAGCGTGTAGCGCCAATTCAGCGCGTTGCCGGCAGCCTCGCCGATGGCGACGCCGACGACGTCGTCGGCGCGCCCCTCGTAGCGGCCGCCGCCGAGGTCGGTCAGGCGCCAGACCCGGCGCTCGGTACTGCCGTCGCTGTAGTTGAATCGCTCGTCGAGCACGCCCTGGTTGCCGTTCCAGGTGCCGGTCATCGCCACCGTGAAGCGGCGAACGACCTTGCCCGCGCGGTCGGTGAAGATGCCGTGGGCGGTGATCGGGCCGTCGAAGTAGGTCTTCAGGTCGAGCCGCGGCCGCTCGGCGGCGTAGTCGGCGGGGCGGGGGGCGGCGCAGCCGGCCAGCGTGGCGGCGGCGGCGAGCAGGAGCAGGCGTCGTTTCATTCCTCTGATTCCTCGTCGCGTGAGATCCACAGCGACCACAGCAAAGCCGCGGCCACGAGCTTGAGCACGCAGGGCAGCAGGCCGTAGGCCAGCGACAGCGCGCGCAGGCCGTCGGGGTCCAGTTCCCCCGGCACGTAGCCGAAGGCGCCGAGCACCGGCAGCGCGACGCCGGCCGCCAGCGCCAGGTTCAGCTTGGTGGCGAAGTTCCACCAGCCGAAGTAGGCGCCTTCGAGTCGACCGCCGTGGCCGGCGCGCTGGATGACGCCGGCGAGCATCGCGCCGGGCAGGGTCAGGTCGGCGCCGAGCGCGATGCCGCTGGCGATGCAGATCACGGCGAAGGCGGCCACGTCGCCGGTGCCCAGCAGTGCCGCCCAGACGAAGGCGGCGACCGCGAGCGCCATCCCGGCCAGCCAGGTGCGGCCGAGTCCGAAGCGCGCGACGAGGCGCACCCACAGCGGCATCGACAGTGCGCCGGCGGCGAAGTAGCTGGCCAGGAACAGCGGCTCGAAGGCCGGCGCCTGCAGGCGATCGCGGATGAAGAACAGCACCAGCGTCGCCGGCACCGCCGCGGCGATGCCGTTGACGAGGTAGATCCCGAGCAGCCGGCGGAATGCCGGCGTCGCCAGTGGTGCATGCCAGGCCAGCATGCGCGGCGAGACGTCGCGCACCGGCCGCGGCGCGCGCGCCAGCAGCGCCACCCCGATCACCAGCAGGGCGGCGAACACCACGGTGGCCACGTGCAGTCCGGCGACCGACGGCAGCACGCTGGCCACCAGCACGCCGACCAGCGCCAGGCCTTCGCGCCAGGACACGATGCGCGCGCGCTGCGGCGCGTCGCCGCCGAGCCGCGCGCCCCAGGCCTGGTGCAGCACGCTGAGCACGCTGTAGCTGAGGTAGGTCACGGCGAGCAACGCGGCGCACCACCACAGCAATGCCGCGCCGTCGTCCACCGGCGGGAAGAACAGGCCGCGGAAACCCGCCGCCAGCACCAGCGCGGCGGCCACCGCGACGCCGAGCACGAAACCCACCGAGCGGTCGAAGCCGCGATCGATCCAGACGCCGATCCAGGGGTCGGCGACCGCGTCGAGGAGCCGGGCACCGAGCAGCAGCGCGCCCAGCACGGCCAGCGGCACGCCGAACTCGGTGGCGTAGTGGTTCGGCAGGATGACGTACAGGGGCAGCGCGACGAAGGCCAGCGGCAGGCCCAGGCCGCCATAGGGCAGGCCGTGCAGCCAGCCGCCGCGCCAGGGTGCGTCGCGCAACGCGAGCGAACTCATCGGGCCGCCATCCCGAGCAGCTGGGCGCGCAGCGTCGGCTCGGAGGTCTGCGGTGCCAGCCAGATGCCGAAGAACAGCCGCGCGAAAGCCGGATCGCGCAGCTCGCCGCGCGAACGGCCGTTGAAGTAGAAGCGTGCGCCTTCGGTGGGCAGGTGCACGCCGGTCAGGCGGTCGCCGGCGCCGACGTCGGGGAACAGCTCGGTCATCGCCGCCAGCCAGCGCTGCGCGACGGCGTCGGCGATCGGCTGCTGACGACGCATCTCGTCGATCGAGCGCTCGGCGATCCGGCGCCCGGGCAGCGAACGCGCGTACTCCAGCTCCAGCGCGAAGGCCCGCCGAGGCCAGTCGTCCGGCAGGACCGGCTGGGGCGACCACAACCGGGCGTCGTAGACGTGCAGGCCGAAGAAGCGCAGCCGCGCCTGCCCGTGCAGCGCCGCGTCGGGCAAGGCCTGCCCGACTTCGGGCGGCGCCGCGTTGCCCGAGGCCGCCGCGGGCATGCCGAGCGCGGCCAGCGCGAGCAGCGCTCGGCGGCGGTCAGGGTCGGCGCAGCGTGAACTGGATGACATCGGTGTTGCCGGTGGCGAAGGCCGCCTCGCAGTAGGCGAGGTAGAACTCCCAGGTGCGCATGAAGCGCGTGTCGAAGCCCAGGCGACGCACCTGCGCGTCGCGCGCCAGGAAGGCGGCGCGCCAGCGGCGCAGCGTCTCGGCGTAGTCGGGGCCGAAGGCGAACTGGTTGATCACCTCCAGCCCGGCCCGCTCGGCCTCGGCGCGGAACGCCGAGGGACTGGGCAGCAGGCCGCCGGGGAAGATGTACTGCTGGATGAAATCGGTCGAGCGCACGTAGCGGTCGAACAGGTCGTCGCGGATCGTGATCGACTGGATGCAGGCGCGCCCGCCCGGCTTGAGCCGGTCGCGCAGGGTCTGGAAGTAGCCGCCCCAGTACTCGCGGCCGACCGCTTCGAACATCTCGATCGAGGCGATCGCATCGAAGGGCTCGTCGTCGATGTCGCGGTAGTCCTGCAGCCGCAGGTCGACGCGGTCGGCCAGGCCCTGTCGGTGCATGCGGTCGCGCGCGAAGGCGAGCTGCTCGTCCGACAGCGTGACGCCGACCACCCGCGCGTCGAACTCGCGCGCCGCGGTCTCGGCCAGCGCGCCCCAGCCGCAGCCGATCTCGAGCAGGCGCTCGCCCGGCGCCAGCGCGCACTCGCCGAGCGCCCGCCGCACCTTGGCCTGCTGCGCGGCGGCCGTGGGCCGGCTCAGATCACCCTCGAACAACGCGCTCGAGTAGTTCATCGTCTCGTCGAGCCAGAGCCGGTAGAACGGATTGCCGATGTCGTAGTGCGCGTGGATGTTCTTGCGGCTGCCATGGCGCGAGTTGCGGTTCAGCAGGTGGCGGATCCGGTCGAGCAGCGAGCCCCACCAGGTGCCGTAGATCGCCGCGGTCATCGCGTCGCGGTTGGCGATGCACAACTCGAGCAGCGCGACGAGGTCGGGGCTGGTCCAGTGGCCGTCGATGAAGCCCTCGGCGAAGCCGATGTCGCCGCGCCGCAGCGTCGCCTGGCACACGCGCCAGTCGAGCAGGCGCATCGCGGCCTGCGGCTCGCCCTCGCGGCGCCGGCCGAAGTGGGCCACGCTGCCATCGGGCAGCTGGAGTTCCAGCGAGCCGACCTGCAGCGTGGCCAGCAGGCGCAGCAGCGCGCGTGCGGCGGCCGGGGCGCGCGCGGGCAGCGCGAGGGAGGACGGGGCGAGGGGGGTGTCGGTGTGCATCGTTCAGCGGCTCGTGAAGAGGCGGGGCGGTTCGGGTTTGGTGAAGAAGGGCACGCGCTTGACGGCCAGGCGCAGCGCCTGCCAATGGATGCGCGCGATGACGCCGAAGCTCATCATCGGCACGCGCCAGAAGGCCTGGCGGATGCGCCTCGGTGTCAGCGGCGCGAGCTCGCCGCCGACGCAGGTCACCAGCAGACGGCCTCGATCGCCGGCGTGGTCGACCCGCGCGACGATGCGATCGGCGGTGCGCAGGAAGCGGAAGCGGTAGTCGCCGCGCACCTCGCAGAACGGGGAGACATGGAAGACCTTGCGCGCGCGCAGTTCGCGGCCCCAAACCAGGTCGGGCCCGGCGAGCAGGTAGACGTGGCGCTCGCCGAAGGTGTTGTTGACCTCGGCCAGGATCGCCGCCAGCGAGCCGTCGCGGCGATGGCAGTACCAGAAGCTGACCGGCTTGAACACGTAGCCGAGCACGCGCGGATAGGTCTGCAGCCAGACCTCGCCGTCGGCGTCGTGCACGCCCTCGGCGCGCAGCAGCGCCTCGACCCAGGCCAGCGCGTCGTCGCCGCCGTCGCCGTGGTCTCGGTCGTGGAAGCCGATCAGGCCGAAGCGGTTGCGCGCCAGCGCCGGATCGGGCGCCGTACGCAGCGCGCGCATCGGCAGCAGCAGGAAGTAGGTTCGGTAGGCAAAGGCATTCGCCGCTGGCCGCAGCCGGCGATGCCGCACGGTGCCGATGGCCAGCTGCGGCCGGTTCATCTCAGGCGGCCAGCGCGGGCGAGACCGCGAGGCGTTGTTCGATCGCGTCGGCCACCGCCAGTCCGGAACTCAGCCCGTCCTCGTGGAAGCCGTAGCGTGTCCAGGCGCCGCAGAACCAGACGTGCGAGCGGCCCTGGATCAGGTCCAGCCGCCGCTGTGCCTCGATCGCGTCGAGGTCGAACACCGGGTGGCTGTACGCGTACTCGCCGATCACCTGCGCCGGATCGATGTCGCGGCTCGGGTTCAGCGACACGATGACCTCGCGCTGCCAGGGCAGGGGCTGCAGGCGGTTGATCAGGTAGTGCAGGCAGACGGCCGACTGCTCGCGGCCATGGTCGGCGGCGCGCTCGTAGTTCCAGGCCGCCCAGGCGCGGCGGCTGCGCGGCAGCACCGCGGTGTCGGTGTGCAGCACCGCGCGGTTGGGGTGGTAGCGGATCGCCCCGAGCAGTGCTCGTTCGTCCGCGGTCGGCTGAGCCAGCAGCGCCAGCGCCTGGTCGCTGTGACAGGCGAGCACGACCTCGTCGAAGGTCTCGCTGCCATTGGCGGTCACGACCTCGACGCCGGCCACGCCGCTGGCCGGCGGCCGCCGGCGCACCGCGCGGACCGGCGTGTGCAGCCGGGCGTCGGGGATCGCCGCCAGCATGCGCCGCACGTAGTGCCGCGAGCCGCCGCGCACGGTGTACCACTGCGGCCGGTCGCTGACCTGGATCAGGCCGTGGTTGTGGCAGAAGCGGATCATCGTGCCGACCGGGAAGCGCAGCATCTGGTCGGTGGGGCAGGACCAGATGCAGCCGATCATCGGCAGGAAGTAGCCGTCGCGGAAGGCGCGGCCGAAGCGGTGCCGGTCGAGGAAGTCGCCGATCGGCTCGTCGAGCGCGGCGTCGACGCCTTCGGTGGCGAGCGCGGTGGCCAGACGGTTGAAGCGCAGGATCTCGGCCAGCATGCCGAGGAAGCGAGGGCGCAGCAGGTTGCGCCGTTGCGCGAACACGCCGTTCAGGTCGGTCCCGCTCCATTCCAGGCCCTCGGCCGGCACCTGCACCGAGAAGGACATGTCGGACGCCGCGGTGGCGACGCCCAGGTCGCCGAACAGCCGGACCAGGTTCGGATAGGTGCGGTGGTTGAAGACGAGGAAGCCGGTGTCGACGCCGTGCGTGACGCCGTCCAGCGTCACGTCGACCGTGTTCGCGTGGCCGCCGAAGTGGGTGCCAGCCTCGAACAGGGCCACCGAAGCCCGCGGCGCGAGGCGGTGCGCCACGCCCAGGCCGGCAATGCCGGCGCCGATCACCGCGATGCGGCGCACCGGTCAGCCCCGCTTCGCGGCGGGCGCCGCACGCATAGAGGCTGCCGCGCAGCATCCCGAAGCGAAGGAGGGAGGGAGGAGGGAGGAGGAGAGTCGCTTCGGAAGGGCAGCCAAGGGACTCGGCAGGCTGCGCGGCAGAAAACGGTTCATGGGCAGAGGCTCCTCGGTCGGCGAGAAGCGATCTGCATCGCCCCTCTGAGAGTGTCGGCACGGAACCGAAGTTCCGAATGCCTTGTATACTACACAGTCATGACATGACTGTCCAGTTCATTATGGGTCTGCGAAGGATTGATGGAAAACAGATCGTCTCTCACGAGCCGTTCAGGGATGATCGTCTATCCTATGTCTATAACGAATCATGAGCAAACAACCCGCGGAGCCGGTTCGATCCGGCGTCCGGTCGTGAAGGAAGCACCCGATGAACTGGTCGAACGACCCTGACTCCCTGACGCTGTCGATAGCCGCGGTCGAGCGCGACACCGGCCTGAGCAAGGACACGCTGCGGGTCTGGGAGCGCCGCTACGGCTTTCCGGCCCCCGCGCGGGACGACGGCGGCGAACGGGCGTACCCGCTCGGGCAGGTCGAGCGGCTGCGCACGATCAAGCGCCTGCTCGACGCCGGTCACCGCCCCGGGCGCGTGGTGCCGATGCCCGAGGACGAGTTGCGCCACCTCGCCGAGGCCACCGTCGACGCCCCCGAGCGCCGTCCGGTGCTGCCGCCGGTGCATGACCCGGTGGCGCCGCTGCTCGCGCTGATCCGCGGGCACGACATCGACGGGCTGCGTCATGCGCTGTCGCGCGAGGCACACAGGCTCGGCCTGATGCGTTTCGTCGACGAGGTCATCGCGCCCCTGAACACCGCCGTCGGCGATGCCTGGCTGCGCGGACAGATCGCGATCTTCGAGGAGCATCTGTACACGGACCTGCTGCAGTCGGTGTTGCGCCAGCTGCGCTCCGCAGTGCCGCCGCCGCCGCCGTCGGCGACGCCGCGGGTATTGCTCGGCACGCTGCCGGGCGAGCCGCATGGCGTCGGCCTGCTGATGGTCGAGACGACGCTCGCGCTCGAAGGGGCGACCTGCTTCTCGCTCGGCGTTCAGACCCCGGCCTGGGACATGGTGCAGGCGGCCTCGGCGCTGCGCGCCGACATCGTCGCGCTGAGCTTCACCGGCTGCATGAACCCGAACCAGATCGTCACGAGCTTGCAGGAATTGCGCGCCAAACTGCCTCCCACGACCGCGCTGTGGGCCGGCGGCGGCGCACCGGCGCTGCGCCGCCGGATGGTCGACGGCGTGCGCGTGATGGCCGAACTGACCGAATTGCCGGCGGCGGTGAAGTCCTGGCGGGACGCTGCGGCCGCGGTGCATCCCTAGAATGAGCGCGTCGATCCCTTCCGAAGTCCGCCCACCTCCCGACGACCCGATGCTCTACCCTGAACTCTTCAAGCAGCTCGAAGCCGTGCGCTGGAGCATGGACACCGACATCCCCTGGGACCGCTTCGATGCGTCCGCCCTGTCCGAGGAGCAGGCGCTGACGATCAAGATGAACGCGATCACCGAGTGGGCGGCGCTGCCGGCGACCGAGATGTTCCTGCGCGACAACCGCGACGACAGCGACTTCTCGGCCTTCATGAGCGTGTGGTTCTTCGAGGAGCAGAAGCACTCGCTGGTGCTGATGGAGTACCTCAAGCGCTTCCGCCCCGACCTCGTGCCGACCGAGGAGGAATTGCACGCGGTGCGCTTCGAGTTCGACCCGGCGCCGGCGCTGGAGACGCTGATGCTGCATTTCTGCGGCGAGATCCGGCTGAACCACTGGTACCGGCGCGCCGCCGAGTGGCATACCGAGCCGGTCATCAAGGCGATCTACGAGACGCTGGCGCGCGACGAGGCGCGCCACGGCGGTGCCTATTTGCGCTACATGAAACGCGCGATGGCGAAGTTCGGCGACGAGGCCCGTGCGGCCTTCGCCAAGGTCGGCGTGCTGATGGCCAGCGCCCGGCGCACCGCGCAGGCGCTGCACCCGACCAACCTGCACGTCAACGCCGCGCTGTTCCCGCGCGACACGATCCAGAGCCGGGTGCCGAATCCGGAGTGGCTGGAGCACTGGCTGAGTCAGCAGATCCAGTTCGACGCGGTGTGGGAGAACAAGGTCGTCGAGCGCATCCTGCACAACCTGTCGCTGCTGATGGACCGCAGCTTCAAGACCGTGCAGGAGCTCAATCGCTACCGCAAGGAAGTCAGCGCCGGCCTGGCGGCGGCGCCGAAACCGGCCTGATCAGCCGCGCATCGTGGCCTCGGCGGCCTTGCGGTCGGCACTCACCTTCTGCGCGCTCGGCCGCTCGCCGACGGTCTTCACGTAGGCCTTCCAGTCGATGCCGGCGGCGGCCAGCAGGTCCTCGCCCAGCACGAGCTTGCTCGCCATGCCGACCAGCGGCAGGCTCACGTAGGCCGAGCAGTCGGCCAGCGTGAACGCCTCGCCGGCCACGTAGGGTGAGAACTTCGCCAGCCGCTTGAAGCCGGCGATGTGCTTGGAGAGCTTCTTGCGCACCCGCGCCTGGGTCGCCTCGTCGACCTGGCCGCCGAAGAAGGCCTGCGGGTAGAGCTCGCGCGCGACGAGTTCCAGGTGCAGGTCGACGAAGGTCGCGAGCTCGCGCACCTTGGCCGCGTCGTACGGATCGGCCGGCACCAGCCGCGGCTCTGGGTACACGGCCTCCAGGTAGTCGTTGATGACCTGGCTCTCGCACAGCGCGCCGCGGTCGGTCTTCAGGAACGGCACCTTGGCCAGCGGCGATGCGGCCAGCACCGCCTCGTCCTTCTGGTGCGTCTTGACGACCTCCTCGGTGAAGGGCACGCCCTTCTCGAGCAGCATCAGCTTGACCTTGTTGTAGTAGTTCGAGTACGCGACTCCGCACAGCGTCAGCATGGGCTCTCCGTGTTCAGGGACCGCGCCCGACCCGATTGACGAGCGCGATGCCGAACGATACCGCGGCCAGTGCGACCAGAATGCGCGAGGTCACCGGCTCGCCCAGCAGAAGCACGCCGGCGAGCAGGCCGAAGATCGGCGTCAGCAAGGTGAACGCGGACACGCGGGTGGCCGGGTAGTGGCGGATCAGCCAGAACCAGACCAGGTAGCTCGCGAAGGTCACGACCACGGTCTGGAAGGCCAGCGGCCACATCGACGCACCGGTCAGCCGCGCCGGCCAGGGTTCGCCGGCGGCGAAGGCGGCCGCGCCGAGCGCGAGGCCGGAAACCAGCAGCTGGTACAGCAGCGCCTTCTCCGGCGAGGCGACCGCCAGCCGCGTGCGGCGCAGCGTCAGCGTCGTCAAGCCCCAGAAGACCGCCGCGGCGATGCCCAGCGCGTCGCCCACCCATTGCAGCGGCCCGGCCGCCGGCGCCGTGAAGCCGCCGAGGAAGGCCCAGACGACGCCGCCGAAGGCGCCGACCAGGCCGGCCAGCTGCCAGCGGTCGAGCCGCTCGGCCGGGGCGATCAGCGGCATGCCCAGCGCGACGACGAAGGGCGCGAGGTAGATGAAGACGATCATCCGCGACGCCGCGGTGTACTGCAGGCCGATGAAGATGCAGGCGAACTCGGCGGCGAACAGCAGACCGGCGAGCAGCCCGCCGGGCCCGGTGCCGTCGCGCGTCCACAGCGGCAGGCCGCGCCAGTGCGACCACAGCGCCAGCAGCGCGGCGGCGCCGAACGAGCGCACGCTGGCCTGCAGCAGCGGCGGGATCTCGGCCAGCGTGACCTTGGCGGCGACCTGGCCCAGGCCCCAGATCGCGCAGCACAGCAGCAGCAGCGCCAGCGCGCGGCCGTCGATGTGGTCCTTGCGCGAGGTCATCGGCGCCGTCCGCCGAACTTCAGCGCGACCCAGGCGCAGACCCAGCCGGCGAGGGCGCCGGTGACGTGGGCCAGCGGCGCGACGGCGATGTCCCAGCCGTGCGGCTGGATCAGCGGTCCGGCCCAGGGGGCCTCGAGCAGCACCTTGGCGAGCAGGCCGGCGGCGATGGCCGCGCCGATCGCCCGCGCCGTGCCCTGGCCGCGCAGCACCAGCCCCACCGCGGCCACCGCCACGCCGGCATGCAGCACGCCGGACAGGCCGCCGTAGTGCGCCAGCGTCGGCTGCAGCAGCAGGGCGCCGTGGGTCAGCGGCCAGGCGGCCAGCCAGGCCCAGGCGATGCGCGATGGCAACCTCGCCACCATGCCGAGCGCGGCGATCACCGCCAGCGCGCCGAGGTTGGCCACCAGGTGCAGCGCGCTCCAGTGCACGAAGGCCGCCGTCCACCAGCGCCAGGGTTGGCTGAAGGCGCGCGCCGGCTGCCAGTCCAGCCAGGGCGCAGGCAGCCACCAGCCGACCAGGGCGCCGACCCCGAGCACGGCCGCCAGCGTCAGCCAGCTAACCGAAGACCGCACGCCAGAGGGCCTGCGCCGCAGCGCGCGATTCGGCGAACCGCGACGGGTCGAACTGCGTCGGCTGCTCGTCGAGCCGCGCCTGGTGCTGGGCCCGCCGCAGCGCGCGGTAGGCGTCGCCGGCGGCGCGGCCGACGCCGGCGGGCAGCAGGCCGGCGTCCTCGGCGCGCGCGAGCAGGGCGATGTTGCCGGTGTTCTCCTGCAGCGGCGGATGCGCCGCCGAATGGGCAAGCACCAGATACTGGACCGCGAACTCGATGTCCATCATGCCGCCGTCGCTGTGCTTGACGTCGAACCTGTCGGCCGGCACCGGCCGCGCCTGGCGGACCTTCTCGCGCATCGCCCGGACTTCGTCGCGCAGCGCGGCATGGTCGCGTTCGGCGGTGATCACCGCTCGGCGCGTGGCCTCGAAGCGCTCGCCGATGGACGTCGCGCCGGCGCAGAAACGCGCCCGCGTGATCGCCTGGTGCTCCCAGGTCCACGCGGTGTTGCTGCCGCGGCCCTTCTGGTAGCGGTCGAAGGCGTCGATCGAGGTCACGAGCAGGCCGGAGTTGCCGTTCGGTCGCAGTGCGGTGTCGATGTCGAACAGTTCGCCGGCCGCGGTGCGCAGGGTCAGCCAGGTGATCAGCTTGCGCACGAAGGCGGCGTAGACCTCCTGCACCTGGTCCTTGTCGTCCTCGTCGCGATCGTCGTACAGGAAGACGACGTCGAGGTCGCTGCCGTAGCCGAGTTCCTTGCCGCCGAGCTTGCCGTAGGCGATGACCGCGAACTGCGGCACCTCGCGGTGGCGCTTGGTCAGCCCCGACCAGGCCCAGGCGAGCGTCGCGTCGACGATCGCATCGGCCAGCGCCGACAGGTCGTCGGCGACCTGCTCGACGGTGATCTCGTCCTCGACGTCGCGCACCAGCGTGCGGAAGATCTCGGCATGGTGGGCGCGGCGCAAGGTGTCGAGCAAGGCCTCCTCGTCGGCCTCGCCGGCCCGCTCGAGCGCGGCGTGCCGGTCCTCGAGTTCGGCGCGAAAGGCCAGGCGGTCGAAGCGCTGGTGCTGCAGCCGCACGTCGGCCAGCTCGTCGATCACGCCGGGGTGGCGCATCAGGTACTGCATCGGCCAGCGTGCGGCGCCAAGCAGGCGCAGCAGCCGCTCCTGGACCTCGGGGCGCTCGGCGAGCAGCGCGAGGTAGCTCTCGCGGCGCAGCAGCGGGTCGACCCAGTCGACGAATCGCAGCGCCGCGGCGTCGCTGCAGCGGCCCTCGGCCATGCAGGCACCGGCGCGTTGCATCAGCCGGCCCAGGCGCAGCCGGCTCGGGCCCCGCAAGGCCTGCACGCGCGGCTGCTGCAGCCACTCGCGCAGCCGCGCCGACAGCGCCTCCGGCAGGCGGTCGAGCAGGGCCTCGCTGTCGACCGGCTGCGGCGGCGGCGCGCAGCGCCTGCAGTCCTTGCGCCCGCCCTCGGGCGCCTGGCCGTCGTGCAGCAGCGCGTCGAACTCCGCGGCGACGAACTCGCGCACTGCGCCGAGCCGGTCGAGCAGCGCACAGGCGTCGCCGCCGTCGGTCTTCGAGCAGGTCAGGCCCAGACTCGCGGCGATCCAGCCGAGGTCGGCGTCGGCGGTCGGCAGCAGGTGGGTCTGCTGGTCGTCGAGGTACTGGATGCGGTGCTCGATGCGGCGCAGCAGGATGTAGGCGTCGGCGAGGCGCTCGGCGGTCTCGGCCGTCATCAGGCCGCGCTCGACCAGGCGCTGCAGGCCGCGCAGCGTCGAGCGGGTGCGGATCTCCGGGAACTGCCCGCCGCGCACGACGAGCAGCAGCTGCACGATGAACTCGATCTCGCGGATGCCCCCGCGCGAGAGCTTGACGTCGTTGGCGCGTTCGGGGCGGCCGGCGGCGCGGCGCTGCGCCTCGTCGCGGATCTTCTGGTGCAGCTGGCGCAGGCCCTCGAAGACGCCGTAGTCGAGGTAGCGCCGGTAGACGAAATGCGTGACCAGGGCGCGCAGCGCCAGCGCGCGTCCGCTCGTCACCGCCTCGCGCGGCGCGATCACGCGGCTCTTCAGCCAGGCGAAGCGTTCCCACTCGCGGCCCTGGACGAGGAAGTACTCCTCGACCATCGGCAGGCTGGCCACCGGCGGGCCCGAATTGCCGTTCGGTCGCAGCGCGAGGTCGACGCGGAACACGAAGCCGTCCTCGGTGGTGTCGCCGATCAGTGCATAGAGGCGCTTGGCGACCTGCGTGAAGTACTCGTGCGCCGAGATCGGCGCCGCGCCGTCGGTCTGGCCTTCGTCCTCGTAGACGTAGATCAGGTCGACGTCGGACGAGACGTTGAGTTCGCGCGCGCCGAGCTTGCCCATGCCGACGATCCAGAAGTCGATGCGCTCGCCGGCCGCGCTGCGCGGCGTGCCGTGGCGCTCGCCGACGTCGGCATGGGCCTGCGCCAGCGCGCGCTCGAGCGTGCACTCGGCCAGCGAGGTCATCGCCTGCGTGATGCGGTCCAGCGGCGCGGCCTGCTCGATGTCGAGCTCGGCCAGCCGCTCCAGCACCAGCTGGCGCGTCACCCGCAGCGCCGACGGCAGCGCGCGGCCGTCGTCCAGCAGCCGCTGGATCAGCGCATCGATCGAGGCCGGTTCCGGCGTGCCTGGTGCGAGCAGCGCGCGCTCGACGCCGTAGCGGCGGCGCACGCGTTGCACGAAGCGGCTGTGATCGGCGCGCGCGGGGACGTTCGAACCCATGGGCAATGCAGGGTCTGTGCTAGATTGACCAGCGGCCGGCATGCCGGAGTGGGACCCTGCCGCCATGGACGGTCGCCCGTGGCCGCGCCACCGCGCCAGCCGTCCTCCTCCGCTCCTCGCATGTCGTCACCGTCGTCTCCCGGCCTGGGGCCCCCGCCTGTCGATCGCCGCCGCTGGCACCGCCTTCGTTGGGCGATCCGCTGGACGACGGTCGTCGTGTTCTCGGTGTGGAGCTTAGCCCTGCTGGCCTGGCTGACGCTGCACTGGGGCATTTTGCCCCGCCTGGACGAATGGCGTCCGCAGATCGAGTCGCGCGCCTCGGCGATGCTGGGCGCGCCGGTGCGCATCGGCGCGCTGCGCGTGCGGTCGGGCGGCTGGGTGCCCTCGTTCGAGCTCGACGACGTGCGGGTGCTCGACCCGCAGGGCCGCGACGCGCTGCAGCTCAAGCGCGTGGTCGCGGCGCTGTCGCCGCAGTCGCTGCTGGTGCTGCAGCCCCGCTTCGCGCAGCTGCTGGTCGAGGACGTCCGGCTCGACGTGCGCCGCGACCGCCGCGGCCGCTTCTTCGTCGCCGGCCTGGACATGGCCGCCGACGGCGATGCCGGCGACCCGGCCGCGCTCGACTGGCTGTTCGAGCAGCACGAGTTCGTGATCCGCGGCGCGACGCTGCGCTGGACCGACGAGATGAACGACGCGCCGCCGCTGGCGCTGTCGGCGGTGGACCTCGTGCTGCGCAACCGGGCGCGCCGGCACGAGCTGCGCATCGACGCGACGCCGCCGCCGGAGTGGGGCGACCGCTTCACGCTGCAGGGCCGGTTCAGCCAGCCGCTGCTGGCGCGCGCGAGCGACTGGCAGCGCTGGAGCGGCGAGGCCTTCCTGTCGCTGCCGCGCGCCGACGTCGCCCGGCTGCGCGACCACGTCGCGCTGCCCTTCGAGCTGAGCGAAGGCCGCGGCGCGCTGCGCGCCTGGCTGGCGGTCGAGGCGGGCCGACCGGTGCAGACGACCGCCGACCTGGCGCTGGCCGGCGTCTCGCTGCGCCTCGGTCAGGCGCTGCCGGCGCTGGCCCTGACGCGCCTGGAAGGCCGCTTCGATGCGCGCCAGGACGCGCGCAGCCTGAGTTTCGGCGCCGAGGGCCTGTCCTTCGACACCGACGACGGCCGGCGCTGGGCACCGGCGGCGATGAGGCTGACGCTGGCGCGCGCGGCGGCGGACGCTCCGGTCGACGGCGGCAGCTTCCGCGCCGACCGGCTCGACCTGGACACGATGGCGGCCCTGGCGGCACGGCTGCCGCTCGGCGAGGCCCTGCACCGCGTGCTCGTGGACCTCGCGCCGCGCGGCACCGTCCGCTCCCTGGTCGGACAGTGGAGCGGGCCGATCGATGCGCCGCAGCGCTATTCGGTGCAGGCGCAGGGCCAGGCGTTGTCGCTGGCGGCGGGCAGCGCCGGCCCGGCCGATCCGAGCGGCGACCGCGCCGCCGGCCGCCCCGGCCTGAGCGGCGCCGACGTCGAGTTCAGCGCCAACGAGCTCGGCGGCCACGCGCGCCTGACGATGCAGCGCGGGACCCTGATCTTTCCGGGCGTCTTCGACGAGCCGATCGTGCCGGTCCAGCGTGTCGGCGGCCGCATCGAGTGGACGCGGCGCGCGGCGAGCGGCGGCGCGGGGCCGCAGGTCGAGGTCGCGCTGCAGGACTTCGGCTTCGTCAACGACGACGTCGAG